>CAYLWK010000440.1:0-3792 GCA_964387255.1 uncultured Oligoflexia bacterium | reverse complement strand
ACTGATCAGCGTCTTTGGCGAAGACCACTATTCCGTAGGGTTACAATGGATTACTAGACTTGCACTTGAGAACTATTCAACCGGCTCTATTACCATTGATCAAGCGATCTCAGGCGGAAAGAAGCTTGGGTTTATTCATAAAACGGTTGCCCAGTGGTCTATCTTTGATCTTTTGTTCACAGTGTACCTTCCCGATGAAATTGGGGCAGGAAGTTTTATTCTTATTAATCCGAAGAAGAAGTTTCACTTAGAGGCATTGGAAAAAATTCCAGAACAATCAGTTGTGACTGTCTATGTAAAAAATAAAAGAGACCCTGAAAATAAAGATGAAGAACACCTTGGAGTCTCAAAATGCATCACTGTGATCGACACGGTTCAATCCATTCAAGATGATGAGGTGAGTGGTGAGGCTCCAAAAATTATCGAGTTCGAACCTGCTCGACAAAAAGCCCTTAAATCTCAGAAAAATTCTGGAAAGACTCAAAAACCCTCTCAAAAACCCGCTTCAGTCCGTTCTATATTTAAGCGAGGCGCAAATTTTTCCCAAAATGGTATGGGAAAACCTTCCGGTCCTCCAGTGGCAAGTTTTAAAGTCTTGATTAATAAAATGGATACGTTTGTTCATGCCGGGAACGCTCAGCTCATCGTAACTCACCTAAGAGAGTACTCAGGTCGTGTGATTTTTTCAGTCCTTCGGGACACGAAGAAAAGTGTTCAACTCGATGCAGATTCAATTTGGGGTGCAGAAATTCGCAATGGTGAAACGGTGATGTTTGAATTCTATGGCCCAAAACCTTCAGTCGAATTCATGAAAGAGCTTGCCAAAAACGTTAATAAATACACTCAAATGGATAAAATTGCATAGCAAATTAAAAGGTGGATAGAGGTCGATGAACTTACCTAAACATAATTACTTTTGGTTGATTGATAATGAGCTTCCCGAAGAGATTATTTCTGAATACCAACTAGCTCTTTCTCAAAAACCATCTTCTACGCTGACAAGAACCATTGAGCTTATAGACAAAAAAGTCCCATTACCACCGATGGCGTATTTAACTTCGAAGTTCAATCAAAAGAATCTGGCAAAGCCTGGTCAGTCACTTCTTGAAGACCTAGACAGTCTTTTAAAACGGTTCGAGGCCATCACTCGAAGTCAGTTTGGATCAACGACCTATCCTCTATTGGTATCAGTTCAGGGAGACTTCTGTGGCACGATTCGTGGTATTGGCATGACACCTCAGAATCTCTCTTCTCTAGTTCATCTTTATGGGCAGCAGCGAGTTTTCGAAACTTATATTAATTTTCTAGAAACTTTTAGTTCACTAGCGCTTCGATGCCCCTTTATTGATTTTAAAAAACTTTTCAATATCAAAACGACTCGTGAAGGTGAATCAATTCAACTTTCTGAATTGCCGTTGGCTGAGTTTCAAAAGTACTGTGAAAACTACATTAAAAGAGTGGAAGATGAAATTCAAACACCTTTCCCTCAGAAACCCGAAAGACAGCTTTTGATTACAATTAAGCACTGTGTACAAGTGTCTTCAGAGTCAGGTGGCGATGAGATTTTTGTAAAAACTTATTTCTTACCTCCTGTGCAAGACAAAGGACTCAATGGTGTTGCTTTTTCTAGAAATCCTTTCAATGGAGCTTCTGAACTCTATGGAACCTTTGAAGATGTTCAGTCAGGCACTAAAAAATCAATTTCCAAAACGGGTCAAGACGACGAAGCTTCAACAATGATGGATGACTATCCCACTACCTATGGGGCACTGAAGCGCTATTTACCAAAAATTGAAGAGGTTTTTCAAGACGTCGTGGAAGTGGAGTTTGTCACACAAGCTGGACAGAACCCTTTTTTCACAGAGTTTCATAAAGCCGCAGCTTCTGCTAAGGCAACGATCGTCGCAGCGATGGATTTGAATCGAGCGGGCATCATCTCGGACAATGAAGCTGCAATGAGAGTCAAGCCTCAGGACATTGAGGTTCTTTTACATCCAACCCTCACAGACGCTTCACGTCAGAAGCTCAAAGATTTAGGATCCACTGGAGTGACAGCGGCTCCTGGAACAGCGATAGGAAAAATTTTCTTTACAATTCAGGACTTAATCGATTTTTATCAAGAAGCAACGCAGAATAAGACCGACACTCGTGCAATTCTAGTCACAGATGAACTCACCATTGCGGACTCAGCAGGGTTAGACATGGTGTCGGGGCTTGTCACAAAAGCCAGTGGAATCGCTTCTCATGCTGCTGTGATGGCAAGAGCGAATGGAATTCCCTGTATCGTCGGATATCAAGGCTTAGAAGTGGATTTAGCGACTAAAACGATGCTAGTGGGAGAGGCTCGCTATCCCTCTGGAACGCTCGTCACGATGGAGGCAGGGTCCGATGGGCGTATTTACTTAGGAGCTGGAGAGCTTCAGAACTTGAGCCACCAAGAGGGAGTGGTTCAGGGAGTGACTCAACTGATGTCTCGAATTCAGAAGGAAAAAAAGATTCCTCTCAATGTATACTGCAATATTAATAACTCCAAAGACGCTCAGAATGCCCTTAGTTTTGGTGCGGACGGAGTGGGTTTATGTCGAACTGAGAATATGTTTATTCACCCTGACGCTATTTTAGAGATTCGAAACATTGTTTTCACTCAGAATCCAAAAGAAAGTATCGAGAGTTTTGAAAAATTAGAAGCCCTTCAGCGAGTTGACTATAAAAACATCTTTAAAGTCATGGGTGAGCGAACCGTTAATATTCGTCTGATGGACATGCCGCTCCATGAGCTTGTTCCACAGTCAGAAAAAGAAATGCAGACTCTCAAAGAGCAGCTTTCTCACCTGGAGCCAGGGTTTATCGATACAGTGGCTGAAGGTTTAAAAGAGCATAATCCAATGTTGGGACTTAGAGCGTGTCGATTCGGAATCGTAGTGCCTCAGATTTATGAGATGCAACTTAGAGCTATTTTCAAAGCAGCCTATGAGGTAGCTCAAAGTGGAGTGAATGTAAACCCAGGGATTATGTTTCCACTTGTTTTTACTCGTAATGAGCTCACTCGCTTGAGAAATGTCGTTCAAGCAGTTGAATCGCAAGTTCGCGAGGAGCTTCAGTTGTCTAAAAATAAGAAAATTAACTATCGAGTTGGAACCATGATTGAACTCCCTGCTGCTGCACTGGAAGCAGATCGTCTTGCGGAAGTGGGTGAATTTTTTGCGTTTGGGACGAATGATTTAACACAGACGACTCTAGGAATCTCTCGAGATGACAGCGCTCATTTTTTACCCATCTACCGGGATTATCAAATCATCTCAGGAGATCCGTTTAGAGAGCTTTTTCCACCCGTCAGAGAGCTCATTGAAACGGCAACGCGGCGTGGACACCGAGTGAGACCGTCTGCGACCTTCGGGATTTGTGGTGAGCAAGGGGGAGATCCTACTACAATACTGTTTTGTTTAGAAAAAGGGATTCAGTATGTGAGCTGCTCACCGTACCGAGTCCTTCCTGCCAAAGTAGCAGTGGTTCGCACTGCCCTACAAATGGAGTCAATTGAATCTCAAGCAAAAATTGTTTCATTCGAATCTCGTCAGAAAGCAATTAGGGCTTAGATTTCAGCATTTCTCGTAGTCGACTTCAATCTGGGTTTTCAATCGTTTATTTGAATTTTAGGCGCCAAGACGATAGCTTCTCTACAATAGTATATTCATTTAGTGTTTTTATTAGAGAGTGATTAACATATGGAATTTTTAAATTATATTGCTGAATTTCTTTCACGCCCATTGTTCGAGCTAAATGGAAAAGATT
>CAYLWK010000439.1:0-4666 GCA_964387255.1 uncultured Oligoflexia bacterium | reverse complement strand
GAAAAAATAAACGAAACGAAACCCTTCAAATGACAGCGCCCGTTATTCAAAGCAACGTATCGAAAGAGAAATCACAAAGGTTAGAAATGACGGCCCCAGTGACTCAGAAAAAGACCTCTTCAGGGTGGTCGATGCGATTCCTCATGCCCTCCAAATATGAACTCATAGATCTTCCTCAGCCTCTAGACACACGAATCCACTTTAAAAAAGTACCTGAAAAACGAGTGGCTGCAATTCGTTTCACCTGGAGGACAGATCAAGATCGAAATGAGCAAAAATTTCAAGAACTAAAACACTGGATTGAAAACGAAACTGAACACAAAATCACTTCAACTTATCAATACGCTGGCTACGACCCACCGTGGACGATTCCTTTTTTGAGACGCCAAGAGATCCTTGTTGAGGTTCAAAAAGGTCAACTCCAAACTCAGTAAAATTGATTTACGGCAACTCGGCGAGAAGCTGCTTTGCTTCTTTTTTCAAATTTGGATCATCTGGGTCCGCAATTTTTAGTTTCTGAATGGCTTCCAATAGAGCTTTTGCCTTTTTCTTTTGATTCTGCTCCAGCAAGCGCTTTGCATACTCCAAATTAAAAGGAATTGACTGAGGTGCTCTGGTTGCAGCTTTTTCAATATACGCTTCTCCTTTTTCTTTGCTTGCCCAACCAAGTCCGAGAGGAATTCTGAGTGCCTTTGGTTTTTCAGCTAGCTTTAAATGTACTTTTCCTAGGAGATAGTGCGCTAAGGCTTTTCGATAGGATGAGATTGACTTTAATTCGAGTGCGTTTGTTGCATCATTTTTGACTTGAATGACTAAAGCTCTAGACTGAAGGATGCCTTGATAAAGTGCCAGTTTGCCTGCGGCGACTGCCCTTCTCAAATAGCCTCCTGCATTTTCCGGATCGCTTTCAATGGCAGCGGTGGCTACGGCCTGTGCTTTTTGGTAAAGATCAATCTTTTCTTCTTCTAGAGACTTT
This sequence comes from uncultured Oligoflexia bacterium, assembly GCA_964387255.1. GTDB lineage: Bacteria > Bdellovibrionota > UBA1018 > UBA1018 > CAUJDS01 > CAYLWK01. The sequence continues at coordinate 3,690 of CAYLWK010000439.1, read as the reverse complement.
GCATCTCCCATTAAACTTAGAATTCGAGACTTTCTCACCTTCCACTCAGAAGATTCTTTCACTGAAGAGAGTTGTTTTTCCACTTTTTCTAGAGCTATCTTAAGTTGATTCTCTGCAATCCAGTCGTCTACCTGAGTCAGTAACCGATCACCGGCATTCACTTTGAGTGAAAAAACCAATAAAAAAGATAAAAAGCAGCTTTTAGCGAACTGTGCCATGAATACTCCCTCTTGCCTAATGGCAATGCTTCGGTATTTAATGAGCCTATGGATATCTTTAAAAAAATGCAATTTTTGTTTTGGGCGATGCTAATTCTTTTTCTCTCACAAGGGATTCAAAAAAATAGCTTCGCTCAATCGCTTGATCGATTTGCGATAGATTACACTCCATTGGCTGAAAGTAACTCCTTATCAGCTTCAAGTCTTTCAACTCAGATCGGACATCAGTTTTTTTTAAACGATGACGGCTCGAGCTTATTGACTCTAGGGCTAGCGCACTCATGGGTCCAGATTGAGGACCCAACACTTTCAGGCATCGATCGGTCAAGGTCTGTTCACACACTAGTCCCTACATTTAACTTGATGCAAGTGGTGTCAGAGTCGATTTCCTTGATTTTAAACCTTCGTCCTGGAATTTATGGTGACTTAAAAAGTCATTTAGGAGAGCAGTTTCGTCTGGAGGGAGGAGCGGTGGTGAGCAGCGTAATTTCAGATCGTCTCACCTTAGGCATTGGCCTAGGACGAGGGACCAATCTAGGAAGAGACCTCGTAGTGCCACTACTTCAGATTCTTTACTTCGCAAGTGACACGGTCCTCATCCGAGGGTTACTTCCTGTACAAGCCTCCATCTGGTACATCCCCCATCAAGACTGGGAGTGGGGAGCGGTCTTTAGACTGGAAGGGAGTCTCTATCATCTTGAAACTTCCTCCATTGCGAACGCACGAAAGCTTGGGTTCGCTTCAGCACTTTTTGGACTTTCTGTAAAAAGAAATCTTTTTAGTAAAGCATTTTTAGTTTTAGAAGCGGGCTTAAGTGCTTTGAGACGATATGAGTGGTCGACAGATCCCAGTCTACGATTCATCTCTGGAGATGAGCCTCTTTTCGAAAGAGAGCTAGCGTCAGTGCCTTATTTGAAAGTAGGCTTTCAGATTCGGATGTAAGAGGCACTCATAAAAGGAGCACCCATGATCTCTATTGAAGCTAAACTTAAACAACTTGCAAACCCAAAATTTGCTGAAAATTATCAACGCTTCTTTAAAACAGGCAAAGGCGAATACGGAGAGGGAGACCGTTTTTTAGGAATTCGTGTTCCTAAGCTACGAGAAATCGCAAAAAATCATCACGATCTACCTTTGGAACAGGTTAAACCCCTTCTTAAATCCCCGTTCCATGAGATTCGACTCTGTGGCTTCATTCTTCTGGTGAATCGTTACCAAAAAGCAAACAACTCGAAGGAGAAAAAGAGTCTTTATCGAGTTTACACAAGTCATTTTCATTACCTCAACAATTGGGACCTCATTGATGTGACCTGCCATAAAATCATTGGCCCTCATCTCGAACACACCTCCAAAAAGCCACTTTACCAATGGGCTAAGTCAAAAAACCTTTGGAAACGACGAATTTCAATTGTGACCACCTTTTGGTATATCCGAAACAATGATCTTGATGATAGTTACCGCTTGGCCAAGCTTCTTTTAGAAGATGATCACGATTTAATTCACAAAGCAGTGGGATGGGTTTTGAGAGAATGCGGAAAAAAGGATTTCAAGCGCTTAGAAAAATTCATCTTGGAGCATTATCGAAAAATGCCTCGAACCACGCTTCGCTATGCAATTGAACGATTTCCAGAGGGGAAGCGAAAGAAACTACTGAACTTGAAATAAACGAACTGATGCATTTCATGGTTTGAGCATGAGGTCATCTCAAAGGAGTTTTCGTGAGCGGTTTATTGTTAAAATTTGGATGCTATCAATTGATCTTCGGCCTATTTTTAGCTTGGATCATGGTTCTTACGGCGCATGTAAAGCTTAGCTTTCTTCAGAAAATTATTAAAAGCTACAGAGATTTAGTAAAAGCACATCTTGATTATTTTCTGATGTCGCTTTTTCTTTTTTCCTTTTTTTGTCTCAGCCGAACTCTTGAGTTTGAACCAAATTTTGGCGCAACGGTCCTGATTCTCTATGGCACTAGCGTCAACCCGTTGGGGTTTTTAATTCCGGCGTTGAATCCCAAAGTTGATTCCTATTCAATGACTTCTTTTTATAAACTTTTAATTGGATCGGCATTTTTAGCCACAACGAGTGGAATCTGTTGGTTTATCTTTCAGGCACTCTCTAGGGCCTCGTCTTTTTCTAGTGTTTAACTAGCCTCTTTTAACAAGCGTTTCTAAGCATTTAAAAAATTTATAGTCAATTTCCTTATTATAAAGCTGTCGAATTTGCTCCACAGCGAGTCTTGGACTTAGAGGCTTGGGCATATCCGGATTCTTTATGACAAAATTACAAAAAATATCTGTCAGTCGAAGTACCCTAGCCAAGGGAACCACTTGATCACCCTGTAAATGATCTGGAAACCCGGTGCCTGTTAAGTTCTCATGATGTTGTCTTACCGCCTGAATGACTTCTTGTGGCACATTGTCACAAGCCATTAAAATCTCAGCCCCTTTACTGGGGTGAGTTTCATAGAGCTCGCGCTCGGCTCGACTAAAAAGGGGGCGTTTTTTCTGAAGGAGATCTTCACTAAGCTCTTTCTTTCCAACATCATGTAATAACCCAGCGAGACCTACTTTAAAGGTCGTAGGGTTCGCTTTCCAATCAAGTTCTCTTACAATTAAAATCGCGTAGAGAGAAACTGCCACACAATGCGTATAAAGGTGATCTGAATGATCTTCCAGTAATGTGAGTAGCTCCATCATATCCGATGAATCAAGAACTACATCAAGCATGGTCATGAAGAAATCTTTACTTGCAAGAAGTGCTTGATTGTCCACACCTTCTACCATGACCTTTTGAGCGAGCATTTCTCCGGTGTGTTTAATGAAGCGTTGTTTTTTTCCACGATCTATATTCGAAGAGGCCAGGTTTTCAGAAATAATCATTGCCGTGGAAAGATAAACTCTGAAATCTTCGATCGTAAGATAAAGGTATTGAACCCCTTTATCTTTATAAGTCTTGACTCTCTCAATATCTAAATCTAATCCCTTTTCGGCTACTTTGACGTACTTCTTTTCATTCAGTCGAATGTAGATATTATAAGAAATCACGGATCCGGAAGTAAATTCGTCAATCGGAATTCGTGCAAAATCTCGGTCCCGACTTACTTCAGCATCCTCTTTTTCATAGAGGACACGTTTGATTTCACTTTCTAATTCTTCAACTTGAAAAGGTTTTTGTAAAAATCCATTCGCCCCAAGATCGTAGGCGCTTTTGGTTTCTAAAACCTCAGCATGTGCCGTCATCATGATGAAGGGTACGATCGATTTACTTCGAAACCATTCAAGAAGCTCAATTCCGTCCATCTCAGGCATTTTGACGTCACTTAAAATCAAATCGAAGTCCCAATGACTGAGAAGCTCCTTAGCTTTTAGTCCATTTGGAGCTTTTGTCACTTTATAGTGAAGTCTCTTCAGCGCTAAATCGAGTGAAGCACTCAGCTCTTGATCATCTTCAACCAGTAAAACTGTTGTTTCAC
>CAYLWK010000438.1:0-3129 GCA_964387255.1 uncultured Oligoflexia bacterium | reverse complement strand
CTGACTTTAATGTTTCAAACTCATCTGGAGAATAAAATTTTTCTACAGGTAAATGTTTCTTGGTGGGTCTTAGGTACTGCCCCAGAGTCAGCACATCTACATCAATTTTTCGCAGATCGTGAAACGCATGCATCAACTCAACTTCCGATTCGCCGAGCCCCAGCATGATGGAACTCTTAGTGTAGAGTTGAATTTGATTTGCTTCAGCAAAGGTTTTTGCATAGCGAAGTGTTCCAAGTGATTGCTCATATCCAGCACGTGGATCTCTCACTCGATATTGAAGTCGTTTCACAGTTTCCACATTATGAGCATACACATCCACACCTGAATGAATCACTGTTTCGACACAGCCAGGGTCCCCTTTAAAATCTGGAACTAATGCTTCTACAATAATGGAGGGATCTAAGGCTTTGATCGCACGGATCGTCTTCGCAAAATGCTCTGCCCCCCCATCTGGGAGATCATCTCGATCCACTGATGTTAAAACCACATAGCGTAGTTTTAAGGCTGCAATCGTCTCAGCCACATGCCGAGGCTCGTTGGGATCTAATGCTGGAGGACGCCTTGCTGTTTTCACAGCGCAAAATCTGCAGGCTCGTGTACAGATTTCTGTGCCAATCATAATGGTAGCAGTTCCACTTGCCCAACATTCAGCAATATTTGGGCATTGCGCCTCCTCACAAACCGTTGCCAGTTTTCTTTCTCTTAAAAGTCCTTTAATTTTTTGGTATTCGCTCCCCCCAGGAAGACGTACTTTTAACCATGAGGGTTTTTTGGAAACAGCAATTTTCTGAGCTTGTGCCGGCGACATCGGCCGCTCGAGAGTTGCATCTTGCGTCAACGCAGACTGATCATCCCACGGTGTGAGTACTGGAAGTTCTTTTGTAATTGCCATGTTACGGACCTTATACCTTCTAATCGGAAGAATAGAAATGAGTCTCTTCGGGTTTAACGGTAGTTTACCGCGAATGTCAAAAACAGGGGGAAAGCGTAAAAATTGCCGCAAGGATCCCTTGTTCGGGCATCCCGACACGTTAAACTTGATTATTAAAATCAGAAAAAGGTTATCTAGCTGATTGTGATGTCGCTGGGACGGGAGTTGGGAACCGAAACCCTGGGCGATTTTGAAATTGCTCGAAATGCTGATCGAGTGAAATCTGAGGAATGGACTTTACTGGGGATTGGTTAAAGATCGCTCGTTTTTCAACACCGCCCTCGACTTGGATCGCTTCCAAATCTGAAAACAGAGCCGCTTGATCAAAATCAGGTGGAATGACTGGATTTCCCTGATCGTCAATTTCACTCAGAGATGGAAAATTTAATAAAGGCTCTTGGTCTCGAGGTGCACTTGACTTTCCGGTCACTAAAAGTGCTGATGCGAGGGAATGTTCATTGCGTGCACTTTCAGCCAAACGAGCTAATGCTGTCACATCATGGTTTCCAAACCGCTTTTCATCTACCACTCTTTCTTGATTCACTTCTTCTACATTACTAGTTGTCTGGGAACGATTTTGCTGGCCAGAAAAACGATTCGGGTTCTGCCCTGGTCGTTGCTGCGAGGCTTGAGCGCGAATTCTAGCGGCTTCTCGCTCAGCTTGCTCAATATCAAAGGGCATGGTTTCAGAAAAAGGTCGATCTTGAGTTTGAAGGGGGATCATCATCCTGCTTTGAGCCAGAGCATTAGAGGTCACGATTATCAGAAGCGCTGGCAGGCCCCTACCTAGCTGATAAAGAAAACTTAAACTCATTCTGGCTTTTATCGGGTCACTCATCTTGCCGCTCTCCACTCTGCTCGCCTGGCTCACTTCCACGATCACTGAAACTATTGAACGCATCACTTTGGATGACACCTTTTATAGAGAGCAAACCTTGTACCACCCCAATAGGCCTTAATTTTGAGCTGATTGAGCATCTTTTTTGAAGATGTCAAAAACTTAGATAGGTTTAATTAATAGGCCTTACTTTGCCGAGGTAGGCCCTAAAAACTGATTTAAAGCATCCTGATCATAGGCACAATGCAAGCCTCCCTCTACGGGATGCCAATGCACTTTCCACCCCAATTGGCTGGCTTGTTTTTGGAAAGCATTGGTGGCTGAAAAAAAGCCATAGTCATCCTGCGTGCCAATAGAGAGAAAAAGCTCCGGCCGATTTGCCTGGTCCGGAAGAGGTATCTTTTTGAGCTGAGAAACTGGATGATAGGTTTCCAGTGTTTTTTTTGATTTAAAAAATCGCTTCACGTATTGCTCGATGGTATTTGCAGCTTTCGCATTCGCTTGAGTTCTAGCCAGATAGACCTGTCGACTTTTTTCATTTGATGGGAAAAACGAATCAAAAGCAGGGCATAAAAACGCGATCTTGGAGGCAAATTTAGGATTGGATTTAAAAAATTGAAACGCATTAAAAGCCCCCATGGAGTCGCCTATTAATATCCGTTCTATAGGGCGCTCTCCAAACTTTTCCTTCTCTACTTTTTCCAAGATTGAACGAAGCTGGGAAGAAAGAGGATCTAAAGCAAACCAAACTGGGCCTAAGGACGGGGAGAGTATCGAAAATCCTAAGTCAGAAGTGACTTTAGCTGTAGATCTCATGGCTGAGGAATAGGCCTGCCATTGAGCGGAGCCTCCTGCCCCATGAAAATAGTAAATGAGAGGCATTGGGTTCTTGGACGTGGGTTGCTTGGCAATTGCAGTGCAAAGGTGCCAACGGTTTTCGGCTTGGCAGTCGAAGTCGTAAAATGATTTTAGATTTCTCTCTATCTCAGAGTCACATCCAAGCAGCAAAAAGCATCCGAAAAGGGCACTGAAGATTTTTTTAGTCATGATTTTACCTTTAAATTTACCCCACCAAGGAAGGTCAACGACGGAATGAAACGCTAGTGTTAGAGCCTGAAGGCATAAATTTCAACCTGAAAGAAAAAATGCTAAACTAAAAACGAATGAAAAAGCGGGAGTATCACCGGTCGCGGGGACAAATTTCAATTTTAATTGCCTTATTGATTGCCACATTTTTGTCCCTTTTAGGCTTTGTGGTAAATACAGGTCTTCTCATCAATGCAAAGATCAATGTCCAAAACGCAGCGGACTTAGCTGCTTATGCTGGTGCCGCGTCTCAGGCAAGAGTGATGAATCA
>CAYLWK010000437.1:0-7915 GCA_964387255.1 uncultured Oligoflexia bacterium | reverse complement strand
TTGACTCAAGATCATCCCAAGGATTCGACTGAAGCTGCTTGATTCCTAAGCTGATTCGCTTATTCTCTTTATCAACCTCTAGAACTTTACATTCCACCTCTTCATCAACATTAATGACTTTAGAAGGATGCTTTACTCGCTCCGTCCAAGACATTTCAGACACGTGGATCAGGCCTTCGATTCCCTCTTCCAGCTCAACAAAAGCGCCATAGTCTTTTAGACTGACAACTTTTCCTTTCACTATTTTTCCAACAGGAAACTTAAATTCTGCATCTTCCCATGGATCAGGAGAAACTTGCTTCAGTCCTAATGAGACACGCTGTTTTTCCTTATCGTATTTTAAGATTTTCACATCAATTTCATCATTCACAGAGAACAACTCACTTGGGTGTTTGACTCTTCCCCAAGACATATCCGTGATGTGAAGCAACCCGTCCATGCCTCCTAAATCAATAAAAGCACCATACTCGGTGATGTTTTTGACAGTCCCTTTGACGATGGCGCCTTCTTCAAGATTTGAAAGTGTTTCAGCTCGCTGAAGCTCTCGCTCTTCTTGAATAACAGCACGACGGGAAAGAACAATATTGCCGCGTCGCTTATTAAACTTAATAATCTTGAACTTCATTTTCTGCCCAAGAAAAGGATCCAAATTCTTAATCGGCCGTGTGTCAATTTGACTGCCTGGCAAAAAGGCTTTTACGCCAATATCCACTGACAATCCGCCTTTCACTTTGGCAATGACAGTTCCTTCAACGATTTGCCCCGACTCACATGCAGCCGAAATCTCGTCCCATGCTCGAATGATATCCGCTTTATCTCGTGAGAGTTGGATAAATCCATCTTCAATTTCCATTCGCTCTAAATAAACAAAAATTTCGTCGCCTACATTAACGTTAGGCACTCCTGATGAATCTTTAAATTCATAAATCGGGATCGAGCCCTCACATTTGAAGCCAATGTCAACTGAAACAGAATCGGAGCTCACGCTCACAACCTTTCCAGGGACAACAGCTCCTTCTTGAATTTCACCTGTCTCTTCTGCAGCTTCTAATAATTTTGTAAAACTTTCACTCTTAGCTTTTGAATCGAGCTCTTCTTGAGGTTCCTCCTCGGAAACATAAGAACCAAAGTCTTTCATCCATTCTTGATTTTGTGGGTTTGACACCATAGTTGACAATTTTGCCTTTCTTAACGTATTCACGCATCGGATAAACTGATCTAAACGAAGCGCGTTGCTCCGGTATAGTGACACTTCAAGGATTTGTCAACGGAGGAGTTGGGACTTAAAATTCAAATGTCCCCTTTTGTGAAAGAGTTCATTGAAAATCTAGGTCAAATCAGAAGATACTTAGAAATAAGCTTAGGAAAACCGCATGAAACCATCCACACTCAGTCCTCCTGAGAGACTTTCGGAAAAACCCTTCAAAGACCCTTTTTATCTTTCAATCACAGGGCTACAACTAAAACGGTTTTGGCATATCGTTGAGTTTTTCTGGCACTCAACTCGATCCTTTAAACACGCTGAAAAAGCTCCAGGGAATCTCAAAGTAGCCGCTCGCTACCATCAAGGCATTTTTTTTACGATCAGTGCCTGGAAGACAAAAAAAGAAATGCAAGCGTTTGCTTTTATGCCACCCCACTCACACGCCATCCGTGCATTTCGCCGAATTGCTACTGGAAAAACTTGGGGACAAGAAACCTCAGCACTTCCCTCTTGGGAAGAGGTCTTTCAAGTTTATGAAAAAAAAGCAAAAACCTACTAACTCTGCTTTGATTTAAGGATCGAATTCATTAAAAAAGACCCCCAATACTCTTAGGCTTCACTTTTCTAAGCCTTAGCATTCGATCATACACAGCAAGTGTTCTTTTAATTCGAATTTGAATATCAAAGTGCTCACGAACATAAGCACGCGCTTTTTTTCCCATTTGCTCCCTTTGCTCAGGATGATCTAAAAGCCAGCGAATTTTCTTCTGCAAATCAAAAGCGTCGTCCGGGCGCACTAATAAACCATAGTCTTCATTTCCCACAATTTCCCTAGCACTTCCGGCGTTTGAAACAATCACCGGACACTCCATCGCCATTCCTTCAATGGCTACCATCCCGAAAGCTTCACGACGTGATGGCATCACTAATATATCAAAAGCAGCCATCACTTTCGGAATCTCTTTAATGAATCCTGCAAAAACAACATGAGGCTCGATTTGATAAATCTTGATGAGTTTCTTTAGCTCATCCACTGTATGACGAGAACCAACGGTCTCTTCACCCACCATCACAAACTTAACTTTGGTTTTAGAAGGAAGCATCTGGCACAATCCAGCAGCTGCTCTGACAAAAGTTGCCTGCCCTTTCGCTGGATCAATTCTTCCCACAAGACCAATCACAACAGTATCAGCATCTGCTCCCCATTCACCTCGTATTGAATTTGGATCGCACTGATCAGGTTGAAAAAGATTAAAATCAATTCCAAGACGTACAATCTTTACCTGTCTTTCTTTTAGATTATGAGTCAAAAGCACATTCTGTCGTAGCGTCTCACTCATCACTAAAAGTGAATCGAGGCGCCGATAAATCAAACTATGAAAAAAATCTTTCTTATTATGATTGTTCATAATATGTCGTGAAGCCACTAAAGCCACATGACGATATCGCCAAAGCCATGGACTGAGCGACCCAAGAAGTGAGGTCTGATGAACGTGAATCAGGTTAACTCCCTCCTGAGTGACCCAGCGATCAATTTTCTTTTTCAAAAGAAAATCGAATGCATTTCGAGGAGCTGAATAAAGGAGTTCAATTTCTATCGTCTGTTTTTGGCTCTGACTTTGTCGTTGATTAAAATCTAATAAATGACGGTGCACAGGGCTATCATTGAGACATACAAATTTTACCTTTAATTGTTTCTCCACGAGATGAAGAGAGTCAGCTGCTGCGACTTGCTCTAACCCCCCCCATGCCTTCGAGATACAAATCACGACGGCATTGAGTTTCTGCTGGAGTGAACTCACAAGCTCTTGGGTTTCATTCAAAAGCTGCTCTCTTGATTGGCTAGAGTTGGACTTCATACTCTTCAGATTGGATTTCGTAGAAGACTCGATCTGCATGGATTCCCTTCAAACATTGATTCGTTTTTTCTCCCTCGTGATAACACACATTTTTTTCACACGGCCAACAGTCTACTGGATTCGTCATCACACGCACTCTCCCGGGACCGATTGGAGTGGTTCGCTTTGGATCTGCCGCCCCACACACAATATAGGTCGAACAGCCAAATAAAGCTGAAACATGAGCTAGACCCGACTCGTTAGTAAGGCAAAAACGTGCTTTTTTAAATATTCTACTCAATTGAGGGATACTACTTTGGTCAGTCAAATCCAGACAAGAAGTCCCCAATTTCTCCTTCAGAGCAACTCCAAGCGAAACTTCGCTCGGTCCACCTACGATGACAGGAATCAGCTTCCAACGATCCATTGCTTTTTGAGCAAACGCGGCATACGACTCAACGGACCACCGCCGTGAATCTGCTGTGGATCCTGGCCCTAAAACAAAATAGGGCTCTTCAGGCACTGGCAGGTGCTCCTCACAAGGCCAATGGCTTTGATCATCAAACTCTCTTGAAATAGCTCTTCCCTCAATCGGTGGCAAAGTCGTGTCCATCCTCCAATAGTCTTCGCCACTCACACTCACCTCATCCCCTAAAAGTCGACAGTAAGCCGTAGCACGATGGTCATGAGCACCCTTGGACCAAGGCACCCTCTCATCAAGAAAAACAGATCGCCCCTCTAATGAATAGCCTACCTTTTTTTTAACTTGAATTTTCGACATCAAATAAGCTGAAGACAAAGAGTTTGGAAGAATAAACCCTAAGTCATAGGTATTCTGCCTACGAATAGCTTTCGCCGTCTTTGCTAGAGATCGCCACTTTGATAAAAATGACGATGATGGCGCAGGTGAAATTTCAAATACTGACTGAATAAATCCTCGATATTGAAGTTTTGCAACTCGTGGCACACAAACCACATCAATTTGGGCATCAGGATAGAGACGACGTAAATGTGCGAAAAACGGATAAGCTAAAATTTGATCGCCAATCCAATTTGGACTTCGTACTACAATTTTCATGAGCCAAACTCCATCTCCATATTCTAATTAAAGGGCAGTAAGCATCATTCAGGAGAAGCACCACGCTCATAATCTTTGATCAAGGCTCGAACGGTTCCGATTTTTACTTTTGCGTCTAAACGGACTAATAAATGACGATGATCATCTGTGAGCCAAATGTAGTTATTCCCTGTTTTCTTTAGAACTCCTTTAAACTTTGTGTCCACTTGAAGTACTAATGTGTTCACACGGCCGATACGGGTTCGAAGCGTTTCTCTTCTGACCAGTGTAATAATGGCTTCCCATGTACCTCCTTCTGAAACCACAGGAAAAGTAATTTGATGACCCACTTTCTCAGGGAATTGATGCATCCTTAAATAATACAAAGCCGATAGACTATCTTGCACAAACGCTCGAGTCGGCTTTACGACCTTTTCTTCAATATAACCTTTTTTATAATGATTCCATCGGTTCCAATAAAAGGTTTCTTTTTTTTCATGATCGTACAGCTCTAACGTTCGACGAGTTTGCTTACTTTCGTCTAGCACCATTTGAAATCGATGTGAAAACAATCCTTTGAAGTCAAAAAATGACTCAACACTGTCATTCACTCGATAGAACAAGCTAAAAATCTTTGAACTCTCAGCACGTCCATGAAGCGAATAAACTTTTCGTTTTTTGATCATCTTATATGGCTGGACAGTCATCGTGAAGGTTCCAGCGGCCACTCCAAAATAAGTCAGCTCATAGACAGCCTTCTCCCCAATGCCGAATGCCTTAAGCTTTCCTTTTCGTCGATCAGGGAAAACAAATGGCTTTTTCTCTTTCTGTTGGTCAGCTTTTTTCTGATCTTTCCGATCTTGATCTTTCTCAGAAGTTTTTTTCGACTCTGGGTCTATTTCAGTTTCCTCAGTTGCCTCTTGCACGCTGAAGTCATTTCGAAATTCTTCAGGAGCGTCTTTGGGGAGTTCTTTTTCTTCGATGATTTTTGCTAATTCGGATGTAGAAGCACACCCCAACCAACCTGAAATTAGTAAAACTAAGCCTGAGCAATAAATAAGTCTAACCATCGTGCTACTCATACTTAATCACAAGTCTAACCTATCTTCTCACTCTTTTCTTCCATTCATTTGGCTCAATTGTTCCAAGTTCACCCTTAAAACGCCGATGAATCCATAACCACTGCTCAGGAAATTCCCGAACATGATGCTCCAAAATTCCAGCGTAATGCGCCGTATTGATGGCAATTTCTTCCTCTTCACTTCCTTGAATCCACTCAATCGGTTTTTCAATGCGAACCACCATTTTATCCAGTCCAACACGATAGTTCACGACAGGCACCACTCGGGCTCCCGTTCGTTTTACGAGGGTCGCCAGAGCAGAAGACGTTCCAACGATTTGGCCTAAAAATGGCACTCGATAACCCACTGGAGGTCCTGCATACTGGTCTAAAACCATTCCAACCGTCCCATTTCGCTTTAAATGCCGTAAGACGTCACGAAGGGTTTTTGGTTCATAAGTGGCGTTAACTCCATAGGATCGACGTCCTCGTTCAACCTCACTATGAAACCAGTCTGGCTTTAGCTTTTTCGTTACCATCATGAGATTCATCTCATGCAGGCCACCGATCGCTGCCATGATCTCCCAATTGCCAACATGACTGGACAGAAAAAATACACCCTTCCCGTGAGCTTTTGCTTGCTCCCAATGCTCTTTTCCTACCAACTCAACCTGGTTTTTTAAAACTCGCTTCATCCCAGAGAAAACAAGCGGAACCTCTAAAGCGAGTGATCCCAAGTGAGAATAAGCTTTTTTCTCAAACAACCTTTTCTGGTCTAAACTCATCTGGGGGAAAACCAAATCAATATTTTGATGCACAACTTTCCTTTTAACCCCCATCCAGGCAAGCAACCTTCCGACCCCAGATCCAAGAATTCGTCTGACACCAAACGGCAAAATTGACGTCGTAAATCCAAAGCTACGTAGAACTATCACACTGATTGTTCGGACCACACCACTTCATCCCAAATTTTATGAGCTTGCTTTGGATGAACAAACTCGACTGTGAACTCAATGATCTGAATCATTCGAGGCTGCTTAGACACTTTCAAGATTTCTTTCCATTTTACCCAATCTTTGAATGTAAGCCAAATTTCTGAACCCGAGGTGATCCCTTCACGGATCAAAGCGTTGATCTCATGTGCTTGATAAAAATGATGATCATCAAAACAATAGTGTTTCCAAATGTTGACTTTATTCTCACAAAGCTCCCGACAAAGTGCTTTTCCCATCCCAATTCCAGTCACTAAGATCACTTTTTCACTCCGAGGGAACTTCCCAAAGTTAAGTCGATACTGAGCTTCTATCTCTCGCGGGTGATTTAACTGTCTTTTCGTGTTTTTACCTTTCGTCCAAACAATAAGATCTGCATATTTGGCCTGGGCCCAGTGATCACGAAAAACCGTTTCACTTGTGTCAAGTTGAGTTAAAGCGAGAATCTCCACATCTTTTTCAAGTTGATAATTCTGAAACCCATCATCCAAAATGATCAAATCAAGCTTCCTGTTCGTTTTCACTAATAGCTCATCTAAATTTTTTCTTCGATTTTTTCCAACCCCAAGCCACACTTGAGGTAAAATTTGATGAATTAAAGCGGCTTCATCTCCCACTTCAAATGCTGAGACATTGGCTTGGTAGGGAAAAATTAATTCCCCTGTTTTTTCTGCAGCACCACGATAGCCACGAAGTAAAATTGCAACGGAAAGGCCTTTTTGAATTGCTTCCTCAGCAATCTTTAAAACTAAAGGTGTTTTTCCAGCACCACCCGCTTGTAAGTTCCCAACACTCACTACTTTATAAGAGCGATTGCCGCGAGCCTTTTTTCTGAGCCGATTCACTCCATGATTAAACCAGTTCAAAGTTGACCAAATAAATGACAATAACTTCGTTAATGTTCCCGAATACTTCACTTCTCGAGGAGGCTTCTTCGCGAGATACTGGGCTACACGCTTTGAGTCACCTTCTAACGCTCTTAAAACTTCTAAAAGCTGATTTGCCATTCGCTCGGAAGGCTTCTCTTCTTGTAAAAGACTTTTTCTTACATTTTGAATGCCTTCCATATTTCGAATCAATCGCTTACTTTTTGAACTAGGAGCTAAATTTAAAAGTTCCTCTGCCAGTCGTTCCGGAGTCACTTCTTTTCCCAATAATTCCTGAAAATAAAGGCGATCGCTAGATGTCCTCATTGCAAGTAAATTTGATAAGCCAATCGGACCACGGTACCGAATCAAATAATCAAAAATAAAATGAGATAATCTTGAAGTTTTAAAAGCAATGACATGAGGAAGCCCAAAAAAGGCTGCCTCTAAAGTCGAGGTCCCTGATTTGATTAACCCTAAATCACTCTTTGCTAAAACGGACTGAGATCTTTCCTGAGTGAGTTCGATCTCCATATCTTTCAAAACTTCTTCATCCTGGGAAGAAAGACTCTTTTTCCATAGATCAATCTGTTGGACTAACATTTCCTGACGAATCGTCGAGGCGCAAGGAATACAGACTTTCAAAGATTTGAATGGCCCTGTTTGCATCATCCGAATAGCACCACTCAAAAAAAGAGGTAAATGATAGTGAATTTCTGAAGGGCGGCTTCCAGGTAAAAGGGCAAGTTGCCTCACTCCATCATGAGATGTCCCTGGGCCTTTTAATGCTTGATCTGATAGACTTTCAACCACAGGGTTACCGACATAGGTGGCGGCAACCCCACGCTCACTATAAAACGGAATTTCAAACGGAAAAATACAAAAAAGGTGATCAAAA
>CAYLWK010000436.1:0-3873 GCA_964387255.1 uncultured Oligoflexia bacterium | reverse complement strand
ACCCTGGTAACCTAGCCCTCCTTAAAGCCAATACAGAAAGCGTCTTTCGGAAGATCGTCGATCAGCCTAATTGTTAAGACTACTTCTTTTTTAACGGGGACCACCCTTTTAACTGTCTGTAATTATTGATTTTTCAAGATTCCATCTAGGGGGGTTCCACTAGGATTTTTTGATGTTTTGCGTCATACTAGAGGGTAGGGAGAGGTTCCCTAACTAACAAGTATCAATGATCAAGACGGAGAACGTATGTGGGATCAAGGAAATAACAACATGTTTGGTAGCCCCGGATTTGGAAAGCCTAAAAAAACAAAGAAAAAAAAGCTGGCCTATCCTTATCATCTGAAGCGCACCACAGGACAACTGAGAAACAACGTTAGCCCTATCTCTGGTGGCAAAGCAATTGTGGCTGAAGCAAGAATTGTCCTGAACGATTTTACAGAAAAAGGTGTTGAGCTTTTCACGAATGCAAAATTCCCGTTTGAAGAGGAAGTGTCACTCACAATGGAAAGCCCGATTCGATTTTTCCAAAAAGGCAAAGTGATTCGCTGTGATCTAGTAATTCCATCGAGTAAGATTGTCTCTGAAACGGCCTATCAGTATCGAACGACTATAAAGTTTGAATTCACGTCAGAAGAGCAAAAGAAAACGATTCAAGCATTTGTGAATGAAATATTTCAGAAACACCTCGCTGTAGAAATCGAAGAAGCAAAAGCGGCTTAGAACACTGAGTGTGGATTTATTAAATCAGGGAGATCCACTCAGTCGAGACGACTTATCCCATCAGTGCGACAAAGTCATCCCAGTGAGTGCGAAGCTTGCCTTTAAGCCGAAGGACAGCTTGAGTATGAAGCTGGCTCACCCTCGACTCAGTCACATCCAAAACACGCCCGATTTCTTTTAAATTTAGATCCTCATAGTAATAAAGCGAGAGCACGAGCCTTTGCTTTTCCGGAAGATCTTTAATCGCTTCTGCAATCATTCTTTTTAATGATGCTAAATTCACTTCTGTAAAAGGAGTAGAGACTTTCGGGCTTCCATCTCCTAAGCTATGAAGGCTTTTCTTGTCCGCTTTAGAAAAACTAGATAGGTCATCAAAAGATAAAATTGAAACACTTCGGACCTGGTTAAGCATTTCATGATACTCACCTTGGGAGATCTGCAATGCCTCACAGACTTCTTCGTCTGTCGCTTGCCGCCCTTTTTCTTGCTCAATTTTCGAATAAACTCTTTCTAATTGTTTTGCTTTTTCTCGAACTGACCTTGGTACCCAATCTTGAGACCTTAGTTCATCTAGAATGGCTCCTCGAATTCGAAACTCAGCATAAGTCTTGAACTTATTGTCACGAGTCATGTCATATTTGTCGATTGCATCCATTAGCCCAATCACACCGGAACTCACGAGGTCATCAAGCTCGATATTGGCTGGAAGCCGTGCTGCGATTCGTTGGGCAATATACTTAATAAGTGGAGCAAACTCGACAATTAGTTCATCTCTTGATCGATTGACAGGTGAGCAGTCTTCTTTTACCAATGAAGTACTTTTCACTTGCTTCATCGATTTCTCACGGTTCAACTGATCTTCCATCGTTTTTTGAAATTCACTAATCTTCTTACGCTTAGCCTCGATTTCAGCTCTGCTTTGAACCGCTCTGGCAACACCTTTTGTTTTTTCACCTTTCAAGTCACTTTGGGAAGAAGCTTGTGTCTTTTGACTGAGACTCGAGGATTTTGAAGCAGCTGCATGTGTCGCTTTTGATTGTAAGGGATTTTCAGACTTAGCCTTTACTTTAGATCTGGTTTTCTTTTTTGTGCTAATTTTTTTCTTGGTTTTAGTCTTTGCAGACGACTTTTTCGTTGCCTTAGCTTTTGAATTTGCTGTCATTCTTCCCCTCACCTATCCATGGTGTTGAAAAACGTCACTTCCGTGTTCAGTTTCTTTTGAAACAAACTTCGATGCTCATGAACCATCCATTCCTGAATGCGCTTGCTAACAAGTCGTAAACAAGACCGAAGTCGATTTCCCTCTTCTAAGTCTAACAAAGATTTCTCTTTCTTGAGAGCCTGAAAGGATTTTTTTAATCTAGGTAAATGCCCTAGATATTCCATATGAGGCATCCCTTTATGCACTAAGATGTCATTTATTTGACGAAATTTTCTACTTGCACTCGATCCATCAAACGCGCGATTCACCACGACACCAAGATGACGAAACCCTTCTAGCTTTAATGCATTCTCATCAAAAAAATTCTCAATCAGGGGAAGTTCTTCATTTTGAGAAAAAAGTAAGATCCCAGATTGCCCATTCCAAAGTGGTTCAGCAGTTTCGATAAAACAAAAATTAAGATCAGTAGATCTTTTTTGGAGTGAATCTATCGTGGTCAATTGTTGGAAATGCTGTAAAATTCCATGGAAACTCAAATAAGAAAATCGTTCAGAATCCATAGAAAAACTGCGATTCGATTGATTTACTCTGCCTAAAAACCTGGGTGCTCCACAGTATCCCAAAGCATTCTTAACTTCCTCGATATATTGAATATTAAAGTGCTCAACACTCGCCATAAAATAGGCCAATTGACTTAGAAATAAGCTTTTCCCTTGCCCCTCAGAACTACTGAAGACGTTCAAAAACAAAGTTTTCTCATCTCCAAATGGGTTCTGTTTTGAAAGACCCCTTAGGTGGGCAGCTTGGTCTTGATTCATAGGCTCATAATCAAAGCAGCAACACGCTCTTGTGTTGCGGACTCTAGATCCTCCGGTACTCTTTGTCCCATCGCAAAATAAAGCAAAGGTAGCTTCAACTTATGAGAGAGGTTGTAGATTGATCCATATGAGACTGCTTCATCAAGCTTCGAAAAAATGATTCCCTCAGGATGAAACTTTGAAAATCGCTGCCCCATATCCAGTAGCTCAGAATCTCGAGTGGTTGCAGAAACTACTAATTCAGTTCGTACTTTTGGGATTGACTCCAAAATCTTACTCTGTTCCAAAAGGGCTTCCGTATCTCTTTGTGACCTGCCAGTCGTATCTATTAAAATCAAATCCATTCGAGACAGTTCACTCACAGCTGTTTGCAGCTGCTCTGCTGTGGAAACACTCTTCATTGGAATTCCAATGATTTGTGCATAAGTTTTTAGCTGATCTTCAGCTCCAATACGATAGTGGTCAATATTGATGAGTCCAACTTTTAACTTTCGGTTGAAAACGGCATCACTGGCAATCTTTGCCACAGTAGTAGTTTTACCCACTCCAGTGGGCCCTATAAACGCGATCACCTGAGTATCAACATTCGTACGAACTGAACCTTGATTCTTAGTAACCCCATCCAGAAGATCCATGGTTTCAATACTCTCCATGAGCTCATAAGCAAGTCGATCATTGACCATCTCAGCATCTTCTAACTCACTCTGATTGAGCTCGAATGAAACTTTCTTTACGAGTTGATAGGCTAATCCTTTTTCAACTCCAGAAACAATAAGTAATTCAAAAATCTTATTCAATTGATCATAGGAAAAACCATCAGAAACTACAGCTCCAATTCCCTGACCATGAGATACCTGTGCATGCTCACGCTGCTGAAGCTGCCCTAAAGCTTGTTTAAGTTGAAACAACTCTTGTTGAAGTTTCTGAACCTTTTGATCTTCAGCAAGCTTCGTGTCTTCGGTCACCATTGCAGCCGAATTAGCAGTCAAATGTTCCTCTGCCACTGAAACTCCATAAGATCCCGGAGCAGCAGCCGATGAATGGAAAGGTGGAGGAGGTGGCGCAGGATGTCTTTGACTGGAACCTCGGTTTAAAACGACCGAATCCTCGCCTTGCAGAGTCCTAGAATCACTCTGTGAGTAAGCAGAACGCTGAGAAGCCGAATAAGACTTT
>CAYLWK010000435.1:0-3846 GCA_964387255.1 uncultured Oligoflexia bacterium | reverse complement strand
CTTACGATTTGGTGCGAAAGATGCGAGCCTCTGTTTTAGTTTTGGGGCCGATCTTAGCTCGTTATGGAAAAGCAAAAGTGAGTCTTCCGGGAGGATGCGCGATTGGAGCCAGGCCGATTGATATTCATCTAAAAGGCCTGGAAGCGATGGGAGCTTCGATTCAGCTTGAAGAAGGTTATGTGATTGCGGAGTGTTCGAGGTTACAAGGCGCTGATTTTGATTTAGGATTTCCAAGTGTTGGAGCGACCGAAAATTTAATGATGGCTGCAACGCTTGGAAAGGGTGAAACGCGGCTCCGCAATTGTGCTCGGGAGCCAGAGATTGTGAATCTAGCGGAAGCTTTAGTTCGTATGGGAGCCTTGATTGAAGGAGCTGGAACTGATGAGATTCTTATCCAAGGTCAAGAAAGCCTAAGGGGCACTGACATTGAAGTGATTGGAGATCGTATTCAGGCAGGAACTTATTTAGTTGCTGGGTATGCTACTGGGGGCGACGTTGAAGTCACAGGAATTCATCCTTCGGCATTGGGGGCTGTATTAAATCTTTTCGAAGAAGCCGGAGCAAGTATATCAAAAACTGAAAATTCGATTCGAGTGAGATCAAGTGGAGAGCGATCCAAAGCAACCCAAGTGGTGACAAGCCCGTTTCCAGGATTTCCTACGGATATGCAGGCTCAGTGGATGGCTTTAATGAGCCTAGCCGATGGAGAGTCGCGGATTGTTGAAACGATTTTTGAAAATCGCTTTATGCATGTATCCGAATTGAGGCGACTCGGTGCTACGATTCAAATCCAAGGCAATACGGCGGTGGTGAAAGGACTAACAGCACTCAAAGGGGCCCCTGTCATGGCGACTGACTTGAGAGCGAGTGCAAGTTTGATCATTGCAGGACTTTGTGCTGAAGGGATCACTCATGTTCGTCGATTGTATCATCTCGATCGTGGCTATGAGTCCATCGAAAAGCAACTTCAAACGTTAGGGGCAAACGTTGAACGTATTGAGCAAGACTAAAGATGTGATTATTTTAGGTGGTGGACTGAGTGGGGGTCTCATGGCCTATCGCTTAGCTCAACGCTTTCCTGATCTTTCAATCTCAGTAATTGAAAAAGGGCCCACGTTTGGAGGGGAACATACTTGGTCATTTTATCGAAGTGATGTTTCACAGGAAGCTTTTGAATGGCTACAGCCATTTATTAAAAAAAGTTGGAACCAGGGCTATGAAGTTCATTTTCCAGATTTTTCTCGTCATTTACCTGTTTCCTACCATTCGGTGGTGTCAGATGATTTTCACCGAGAGGTATCGCAGAAGTTGTCTTCAGATTCCAGCATCCTAAACGCTACCGTTCAGTCTGTGACCTTAAATGAGGTGGAACTGAGTGATGGTCGATGTTTTTCAGCGAATCTTGTGATTGATGCAAGAGGTTTCGAATCAAAAAGCACGGTTCCATGTGGTTATCAAAAATTTGTGGGTTTAGATGTGAAACTAAAAAGTCCGCACCGTCTTGAGTACCCTGTGATTATGGATGCCACTGTGGAGCAGATCGATGGATATCGGTTTGTGTACCTATTGCCATGGGATGAGTACCGTATTTTAGTAGAGGATACTTATTATTCTGATCAGCCACGTCTCCCGGTTCAAGAAATTCGTTCCCGTATTGAGTCTTACTTTGTGAAAAAATCATGGGAGATCGAAAAAATTGAAAGAGTGGAGACAGGAGTGCTTCCAATTCCATTGAGCGCTTTTTCCCCAAAGCCAAAGCCCAAAAATTTTCACCCCACACCTGTGATTGGTGTGAAAGCAGGACATTTTCAGGCGGTCACTGGGTATTCTTTTCCCTATGCGGTGAAGGTTGTGGAGTCAGTTGAAAAAGAGATTTCAAAACTCTTTGAAGAAAAGAAAAAAATAGGTCCGCATTCGATTGAGAGGGTGCTAGCTCAATTGGAGGAAGAGCAAAAAAAGCAAGACAGATTCTTCTATCTGTTAAATCGAATGCTTTTTTTGGGAGCTAAACCGAAGCAACGATATGCAATTTTACAACGGTTCTATCGTCTTTCAGAGGGATTGATTGAGCGGTTTTACCGAGGAGAGCTAAAGGTGATGGATCGACTCCGAATTCTTATGGGAAAGCCACCCATTCCTCTTCATAAAGCATTTTTCTGTTTACGCAGTCCATCTCAAAAAAGACTAGACTTAAAAAACAAAGGAGCATTTTGATGAAATTTGATTTGCCCCAAGAGAGAGAGCTTCCAAAATTAATGAGGGGGCTGAGCTCTAAAAAAGTTTTAGAAATATTAGAATCAACGTTGCTCAAGCCGGTTGCAGAGTTTTTAAGTCGTCCTTCAAAACAACTGCGCGGACAACTGGTCAGTGCAGGTCTTTATTTGGCCGATACTTGTGATCTCGCACCCTCAGAGTTAGATCAAAAGAGAAAGTGTGAGTTAGGGGAGGTTTTATTGGAATCTCTTCATGCGGGTTCTTTGGTCATCGATGACATTCAGGATCAAAGTGAAAATCGCCGAGGTGCTCCGACACTTCACCGGCAGGTGGGAGTGCCTTTAGCGCTCAATGCCGGTAATTGGCTTTATTTTTGGCCACTCAAACAGATCCGGCGATTTGGACTTCCAGAGTCTGTGGAGCTTGCGTTGTATCGATGTGTTCACGATACGTTGATTCGGGCTCATTTTGGACAAGCTTTGGATTTAGGCACTGAAATTCAAAAGCTGTCTCAGGCAGAAGTGCCTAAGATTTGTCGTGCTTCGATGGAGTTGAAAAGTGGTGCGCTGATGGGACTCGCTATGGAAGTGGGTGGAATTCTAGGCGGAGTGAGTGAACAGCGATTAGATCAGCTTTCAAAATTGGGTGTCTCACTGGGAGTGTCGCTCCAAAAGTTTGATGACATTGGCAATATTCGAGCAGCTGAATCAGGGGACCCTCTTTCCGAAAAGCGACAAGAAGATCTGCGAAACGGGGGACCCACCTGGATCTGGGGAGTGGTGGCCAGTACTTTAGATCAGAGCGCCTATTCAAACTGGGTAGCCTGTTTTGAAAAATCTGAGATTCAAATAAATAAAATTTGTCAGGTTTTAAGAGAGCATCAAATCGCAGAGCATGCTTATGAGCAAGCGAGTGAGGAGCTTGAAAAAAACATCCAAGAATTCGTAAAAACATTGGGCGATGCGGCGGTATCGGATAAGATAAGATCTCATTGGAATCAAGGGATCCAAATCATAAGGCAGATCCAAGAAAGGTTGAATCAGGCGTATGGCTAGTACAAAACCAAGAGCAGTTGTGATTGGAAGCGGATTTGGTGGGTTGAGTGTTGCAATTCGATTGCAAAGTGCGGGCTTTGATACGGAGATCCTAGAATCTCGGGATAAACCTGGTGGGCGAGCTTATGTGTGGGAGCAAGATGGATTTAAGTTTGATGCGGGACCCACAGTCATCACAGCGCCTGAAGCCATTGAGGAGCTTTATGAGCTCAGCAAGCGAAAGTTCAGTGATTATGTCACGATGAAGCCTCTCACACCTTTTTATCGTTTGCTTTGGTGGGATGGATATCAATTCGATTATTCTAATGATGAGGATGAGCTATTTCGACAAATCCGCGAAAAAAACCCTCAAGATGTAGAGGGCTATCAGCGTTTTTATGAGTACTCGAAAGAGGTCTTTCAAGAAGGTTATGTGAAACTTGGAACGGTTCCGTTTTTAGATTTTTGGAGCATGATTCGATGTGCACCTCAACTCATGAAGCTTCAAGCGCATCGTTCTGTTTATTCAATCGTTTCAAAATATATCAAGGATCGTCACTTGCGTGAGGCGTTTAGTTTTCATTCACTTTTGGTGGGA
>CAYLWK010000434.1:0-10286 GCA_964387255.1 uncultured Oligoflexia bacterium | reverse complement strand
CCTCTTCCTCTGTCTCCCGTTTGTAAAGGGAAACCTATGGCACAACAGCCCACCACGCGAATCAAACTGAGTCCTTCTTTTTGGCGGCACGGTTGCGGTGTCCCATTTTCTGAGGATATTGCTCCAAGTTCACTGTTTCTTAAGAATCGCCATTTCCTCATCGTCGACATTGAAACTAAAAATACGTTTCAGGATGTCGGTGGTTACGAAAACATTGATAAGCTCGAGATCTCCGTGGCCTGTGCTTACGATTCTAAGACTCAGGAATTTCTATCGTATCGAGAAAATGAACTCAACCCCTTGTTCGATCTTTGTTATGAACGCCTGGTGATCGGGTACAACATTCGAGGGTTTGACCTTCCGGTCATGGCAGCGTACGGACTCCAGACCAAAAAACTTGACACTTTTGATATTATGTATGACTTAGAAGCGCTCACCCGTCAGCGTTTTTTAAAATTAGAATCGATTGCTCGGGGCACTCTTGGTGTTGGAAAATTCGCAGATGGGCTTCAAGCAGTTCAATGGTGGAAAGAAGGAAAGATAGAGAAAATCATTGAGTACTGTATTCAAGACGTGAAGGTCACCCGTGATGTTTTTGAATATGGAAAACAAAACGGAAAGATCAAAATTTTACGAGCAGATGATCAAGTGAAAGAAGTTCCTGTTCAATGGAACTAAGGACATGCGATAAATTTAACGCATAAGGCTAGATTAGCCCCTGGCGAATGAGAACCAGAAAATTCCGATCACTTCTTCCAAAAAAGGCGTATTTCCCGCTTATTTTTCATTATTTCTAATTTAAAAACAGTGCTCGTTCTAAATCCCCACAATCATGACAAAATGAGCCATGACAGAATGATTAAATCAGATAAACTACCAGAAGATCCAAGGAAGGCGACTCGAAGGGAACCCCATGGATGGGGTTTTTTTTAACCCAATCAAACACACTCCTTCGTCGTCACACCTAACATCCTTTTTTTAAACCCCTTTATTTCCATCCGCAGTCTTCCTTAAACTACACCTTACTTGCGACGCGATTTCTTTTTCATAGCCTCTTTATTAAAAAAACTCAAGCGCCTCAAACGGTGGCTCATCCTTTTAAAACAAAAGCGCCTGAACATCTCAGTCTTCATGAAAGCAGTCAGCACCCATAGTTAAGTCTCTTAAGAATACGGGTCGGATGAGATTTTGACTTTTAAGTTTTTATTAAGTTTCTCCAACCTTTTCTCTCGTCACGTCATTCCCTGGGACACCATTGTTTGTTAAAACAAAGAAATGCAGCGCTCGACACAACCACCGATCTTTTTTCTTATTTTAATCCTTCTTAACGCCATCTCGTGCGCTTCACTTCCTGAAAGCGTGCCATCCATTCACAAGGAGGATACCCGTAATAAGAAAATCATAGTGATTACTGGCATCAATGATTTCCACGGGGCTTTAGATCCAATTGAAGGAAGAAACGAAGACGGACCCTACGAAATGGGAGGAGCTGCTCTATTAGCCACCCATCTTGAAATCATGAAAAACCGCTGGGGTCGTGATCGTCTCTTAATTTTAGATGCAGGCAATCAATGGCAAGGCATGTTAGAAAGCCAGCTTCTCTTTGGTGCTCCAGTGGTTCAGTTATTCAACTTAATGGAGATTGACGCCGCTGCATTGGGTCGCTACGAACTCATCCTAGGCCCCTTTGACTCGGGTCCGTTTCGAGGGGAACCTCATGGAAGGTTGAGATCCAATCTAATGATGGCAACGTATCCTTACCTTTCAGTCAATCTCTATGAACCCAATCTGAAACAAATCTGGAAACAACCTAATCTTTTCCCATCTCGACTCATTGCAAAAAATGGATTGGAAATTGGACTCATTGGGATCACAAGCCCTGAGATTCAAGCGAATGTTTTCGATTTCATGAGAGACACGATCGCTTTTGCAGACCTTGTCGAGTCCACTCAAAAAGAAATCAAACGACTCAAAAAAAGAGGTGCAGAAATTATCGTCTTGGTTGCAAACCTCGGCACTGAATGTGCAGAAAGCGCTTCTGAAGGATTTCTAGAATCTCAAATCACAACAATTCCTGTCTGGGGACCACAATCTCCTCAAAGCGACTGCCAGAAAAACCAGCCACTCAACCAACTCCTCGAGGCGCTTCCTTCGAACTCAGTGGATGCCGTGGTTGCAGGGAACCAACATCATATCGTCCACCACTGGATCCATGGTGTTCCCGTCATTCAATCCGGCGCGATGGGACTCTACTATCAAGCGCTTTACCTGACCTATGATCTAGAAAAAAAATCAATCGATCGACACTTGACCCGAATCGAAGGCCCTGTGCCTGTTTGCCGACGGGTCTATAAAAACCTAAACCACTGCAACGGAGCTCAACTAAAAGCCAACTCAGTTTCACCAGGGCCTTGGGTTCGACCTACGCGTTATGGAGAACCCGTTTACCCTGATCGTGACGCCATGGCGCTGATCGAGCAATCGAAGAAAGATACCGAGGAAGTGAGAAATTTAAAAATTGTCCAAACTGATGCTCCATTGACGCACACAAGTCAGTCGAATTCCGTTTTCGGAAACCTCGTTGCTGACGCGATTCGAGAACGATTGAAGACGGACTTTGCTCTTCTCAACCCCGGTGCGATTCGGGGAGATCTGCCGCAGGGTGAGGTGACCTATGAATTAGTCAACCGGCTCATTCCCCATGAAACAAAGCTTGTTAAAATAAGCCTTTCAGGAAAAGAGCTCATGACGCTTCTTCGCATCGCAAACTCAGGAGCGCGAGGTTTTTACAGCCTTTCTGGACTTCAACTCTCGGTTCTTGACCTCCCTTTTCAAGCGCGGTCAAGCGATCTCAATCGGGATCAGAAGATCGCTCACTGGGAAGTCAATCGATTGATTCGAGTTCGAACGAGTTCAGGCAAGAGAATTCTTCCGAATCGACGTTACACGCTTACAACGACAGACTATCTGGCACGCGGAGGGGATGATCTAGCGTGGTTCATGCGCCGCTTACCTCAAAATCAAATTGATTGGAGCTCTGGAGCTCTTTTAAGAAATGCATTCATGGACTATGTGGCGGGAATCGGGGTACCCTTAAATCAATGGTTAACTCAAAATAGAGTGAACCTAAATCGCCTGGACCGTTTTTCTTCGAAACGAGACTTTTATCGAGCGAGTAGACAATCGAGCCGAAATTCGAACTAACTAAAGGGGCATGAAACATGAGTGGTGACACAGAAACAAACGATCGAAGCACTTCCGAGGTTCTCACGCACTTGGGTGAGCAGGTGCATAAAGAATTTGACTTAAACCGCCGAGTCATGACGTTTGATGAATACTTATCCTACCTTGGAAAAAACCCTGAAACACAACTTCGATCCTCAGCTCAATACCTCGTTGACCTGATGGATCACTATGGGAAAGAGCCCATTGAGGGTAAAACCAAAGTGAAAAATCAACCTAAATCCCAGCAATATCGATTTCATGTTTTCGATGAGCCTATCGATGGAATCGCTGAAAAGGTTGTTGGTCATGAGGAAGTTCAGACTAAGATTTATCGCACTTTAAAAAGTTTCGTTCGACAGGGTGGCAGCAATAAACTGATTTTACTCCATGGACCTAATGGAAGTGCTAAAACCACATTGGTTCATGCCTTAATGGGAGGCATGCAGCGGTATTCACACACGGATGAAGGCAGCGTCTACACTTTTGACTGGGTTTTTCCGGCAGAGAAACTTGGAAAAAAAGGCATTGGATTGCAAAACTATGATCAAGAAGAACAATCACTTCAAAGTTTTGCAAAACTCAGCGAGGATCATATTGCTGCTCGCATTCCCTCAAATCTTAAAGATCATCCTTTTTTACTCATCCCAAAGCCTCACCGAAAAGAAGTCTTAACTGAAATTCTGGGTGAACAAAAGGCGGAAACGCTTTGGAATCAACTGCCCGACTACTTAACTCATGGGGACCTAAATCACCGGTGCAAAAGTATTTTCGAAGCTCTTTTATCTTCTTATAAAGGTGATTATCGTAGAGTTTTACGCCACATTCAGGTGAAACGTTTTTTCTACTCTAAACGCTATCGACAAGGCATTGTCACCATTGAACCACAACTTCATGTGGATGCTCAGTACCAGCAACTCACGATGAATAAGAGCATTGCCTCGTTGCCCACTGCTCTACAGGGTCTGAATCTTTTTGACCTTACTGGAGACCTCGTGGAAGCTAATCGTGGGCTAGTGGAGTATAGTGACCTTCTTAAGCGCCCATTAGATACTTTTAAATACCTTCTCATGCTTTGTGAGACTGGTTCCGTCAATGTCGGTCATTCAATTGCCCATCTCGACACTGTTTTAATTGGGTCGAGTAATGAGCTTCATTTAGATGCCTTTAAAGAAGCTCCAGACTTTGGAAGTTTTAAAGCTCGCATCGAACTCATCCGTGTTCCTTACCTACTTCGCGTTCATCAAGAACAAGAGATTTACACGCTTTTACTCAATCGTGCGAAAACAGAAAAACCTGTTGCACCGCATGTCTCCTGGACATTGGCTCTTTGGGCTGTGTTATCCCGCTTGAAAAAGCCCAATAGCGTGAACTACCCTCCTACGGTGAGTAGCATTGTTTCCAACCTAAACCCGCTTGATAAAGCCAAACTCTACGACACGGGTGCCATGCCTGCTCATCTGACCCCTGATGAGCGCAAGCTCCTTCGAGCCAATCTTGATAAACTTCGAGATGAGTACACAAGCATTCCCTACTACGAAGGAAGAATGGGCGCTTCAGTGCGCGAGGTGCGAACGATTCTCTATGATGCGCTTCAGAATTCAGACTACCCATCTCTCACACCCCTTGCGATATTAAATTCAATGGAGTCCTTCGTAAAACGGGTGAGCGAATACGACTTTTTAAAGCAAGACGTCAAAGATGGGTATCATGATGCTCGAGATTTTATCGGTGTGGTTCGAAAAGAGTACCTTGATATTGTTGATCGTGAAGTTCGTGATGCCATTGGACTTTATGAAGCAAAACAATGGGAAGATTTTATTCGAAAGTATGTGAATCAGATTTCACACCTCCTTAAAAAAGAAAAGGTCCGAAACCCAGTCACAGGGAAAGCGGAAGACCCCGATCTTTCACTCGTAAAGGAGTTTGAGCGCATCGTCGAAGCACCCAAAGAAGGTCCTGGGCTAGACGCTTTTAGAAAAAACATCATCTCTCAAGTGGGTGCTTGGTCGCTAGATCATCAAAAAGAAAATGTCGTTTACCAAGAAGTTTTTCCAGAGTACTGGGCAAAGCTCGAAAAGCATTATTATGAAGGCCAAAAATCACTTCTGAAAAAAATGCACCAAGCTCTTTTGCAGTACGAGCATGGGGACAAAATCGACGAGCTTTCGGAAGAAGCGAAGCTTGCACAAAAAACCGTTGAGAATATGAAGTCGAAACTGGGGTATGACGACTATTCCGCGAAAGAAGTCATTCAGTTTCTGATGAAACGTCGCTACTAAGCGCTTTTCGATTTTGATGGATCGAGGCCCCCTCTCAACCGACTAGTCAGAACGACTCTCTAAAGCTGCTCGAGAACGACTGTCCATTCCGCGCTCAAACCTTTTTCCTGGACCCGTTTGAGGTTTTTTCGTTCTCGCAGGAGGCGGCATGAAAGGGCGGTGGGCATCGGCTCGAGGGAGTTGTCTATCTTCAAAATAATAACCGACTTTTTCTGAAAAAGATTTAAAATCACCCTCGATTAAAAAGTAACGACGTTCTTCTGATTCAACCACTTTGCCACGAAGAGGGTTATACGCCTCACGCGCTTGAGTAAACGACTGAACCGTTGCATTTAAAGAAATCACTTCGGATTGATCTGAAATCGTATTTGTGTCCGTAAGAACCAAAAACTCAATCTTACCATCTGGGGTTTGAAGCTGCCCGTCCGAGGTCCTGAGTACTTTAAGTCTGATAGATTGACCCGTGCGAGGATGAAGATAAGTCAATCCATCCCAGGTGGTTTCAGCGGTTGGAACCTCTAAGAGCCAAACATTCGCGCGATTCATCCCCACTCCAAAGGTCACCTGATGACTGACGCCCTCCGGATAGGTCACCACCTTGCTGCGAAAGTCGAACTCTGGTGTTTCATTCATGATGGCACTGGCTTTTGCAATTAAATCAGGCTCGGGATCTCGTTCGCGTTTAAAATTACGCCATGTCTGTCCACTGATTTTTTCTAAAAGCGCTAACTCTAAATCCAAGACTGCAGCCACTGGCACTTGATTTTCTTGCGAGATTCCGTTTGCCCGCAAGTTGACTTGCTGAAGCTCCTGAGAGTAAATCAGACGAGACGGCTGGGCTGAATGGTAACGTTTGCCCCGTTTTAACTTTCCATCTTGATGATGCAATTCAACTAAGGCGATTTCACCGTTTCCGAGAGGTAAGATTTCAAACCACTCAGAGCCGAGTTGAAGTAAATCAATCCGCCCCTCAGGTGGTAGCTTCTCAATGGGGATAATCATCCTGCCACTGACCGCATGATAGGAACTAGGAATTTTAAAAACGACATAATAGGGCTCTGTTGACTCTTGCCAGTCATAAGGTTTTCGATGCTGTCCAGCCTGGTACGACTCTGGAGCAGCAACTCGATCCTCTTCAGATTGCTTTTGATACTCTACAGAGGGGAAGATTCGACGAATCCTGGCATCTGATTTCTCAAAAATAGTCATGCAACGATCTAAACTAGCGTGAGCATTTCCTCCCACTCCAATCAATGCTGTCATCATTAAAAAGCCTGTCACTATTCCAAGAAGTGAATCACTTGAATTCTTTTTAGGCTTTAATGTCGGATGATCTTGCTGACTCAATCGCATAGGTGGTTCCTTTCCCTTCTCTTTACCGATTCAATAAATCGAATCTCAACTGACACCATTCGCGAAACCCACTGACGACTCACTGATCCCCACCGCTTTCTAAATAAAGCTATTCACTGACTTTTTTAGTCTTCTTTTTTGATCACTCGAGAGTGTGAGTTGATAAAAGCCCCAATCGAATTCGATTCGTTAACCACGGAAGCCAAAGAAACCAAGAATGTTTCTAAGGCTCCATTTTTCCAATCCCTCTTGATTCTTTATGACATATGACTTTATAAGTCAAATAATGAAGCTCACACGCACCCTCACCGAAAATCGCTACCGTGTGACCCATGAGGTGGGTCCTGCTGAATCGGGTCAACGACTTGATCTATTCTTGAAGCGTCGCTATCCCAAACGCTCACGTCGAAAAATTCAACGCTCCATCGATGAAGGAAGCGTGAAACTCCACCGAACTCAAAACGAATTTCACCCCGTCCCCCCTTGCTTGAAAGCATCAACGTTGGTTTTAGATCAAGATTCAATCGAAGTTCTCACAGAACGACGCATCGAACCTCCCGTGAATTTTGATTTTACTGTTTTATTTGAAGATGACTTTTTTTTAGTCATCAATAAACCCGCAAACCTCCCAGTTCACCCAGCAGGACGTTATTTTTTCAATACCCTCTTTATTTATTTAAGAACAAAGTACAAAAAAAAAACCACGGATGAATTTTATTTAATTCACCGAATTGACCGAGAAACGAGCGGCGTGCTGGTCATTGCGAAAAAAAAGTTTCTTTGTGAGCAAATGCTTCAGCAATTTAAATCAAAAAAAATTAAAAAGACTTACCTTGCCCTCACGCATGGCAAGCCATTCACAAGCAATCCTATTAGCGTGGATCAGCCCATCGGAAGTGCCTTGGAATCTCAAATCCGACTGAAAATGGGAATTCGAGAAGTGACCTCTGGAGGGCAGGAAGCTCAAACAGAGTTTCAACCCCTTCAATCCTTTAGTGACACCGAAGATCGCCATTTCACGCTTTGGCATTGCTTTCCTCGTACTGGCAGACAACATCAAATTCGAGTGCACCTTGATCACCTAGGTCACCCGCTCGTCGGCGATAAGCTTTATGGGATCGATGAAAAAAAGGTGATGTATTTTTTTGATACAGCATCTTACCAAAAAAGAATGAAAGACGACCCTGAATGCTTGGACCATTTTTTAGACCTCCCAAAGCCTTTGAAAGACCAACTCATTTTAGATCGCCATGCGCTTCATGCCTACGAGATTAAATTTCATCACCCAATCACTCAAAAACAACTCACCATCAAGGCGCCCTTGCCCGATGATTTAAAAGAATTTTGCGATTCCCTGAAAACGACTCAAAATCATCATCGGTTTTAAGCCAGTAGAGCCTGAGCTACCTCACAAAACCCATCTGCACTTTTTTGACGCGTGACCCATCTAGGAGGATGGTGAAGCCGATTTGCAAATCGCTGAATATTGGCCACTCCCACACTTTTGGGAAACGCATGAAACATAGGCTCATCATTCGGAGAATCGCCGACATAAATCCATTGACTAAGATCTTGCGGCCAAGAAGGATTCCCCTGAAGAAGTTTTTTGAAGCCTTTGATTTTATCATGACGCCCAAACCAGGTATTGATGTGAATGCTTGAAACTTTAGCAAGAGCTCCTTTTGACTCACAAAATGCCACGACTTGATCAATCTGGGCTTGAGACCAAGGCGGTGTCACATCCTCAGAGAAATCAATTGCAAGATCTGCTTCGCGATAAGCCTGATCAGAGGCAAACTGAAGCTTCGGAAAATTCTCAATAAGACTTTTTTTTAGTTCTTTGAGTTTCTGACGATTTGCTTGGCGATCCGTTTCGGTTTCAGTATCCAATCGCGATCGTTTTCCATGGGCCATGAAAAAACTAAAAGCACCATTTTCACCAACAACAGCACTCACCGGCCAAAAGCGAGCGATATGATCGCACCACCCGGCAGGCCGACCCGTCACAGGCACAAGAAGATAACCTTTTTCTTTTAAATTCCAAAGCGCCTGAAAACTTGATGGTGGTAATTTTCCGTCTGTCGTGAGTGTGTCATCAATATCCACACAAATCCCGCGCAGGGCTTTCAGATCAGTCGAACGAACATTTTCCCAAGGCACCATCACTGAAATCTTTCGGTTGAAACTAATTGTAAAATACAAAGCCCCCAGAAAAGTAACTCGAGGTTCGATTCACGGCGACCCCCAATTCCACTACCCAATGCATATTCTCAGAGGTCTTGATCACGGTGCCTAACGCAAGTGAGGCAATCAAGTTAGAGGCTCCACTTTCAAATCGAGCCCCAATGGGTAACGCAAAAAACGGATCGATCTCAGAAGACTCTGTGAAAATAGCTTTGTGGATATACGGAGTTGCGACCACTTCTCCACGACTGCCATCGGTGATTTGCATGTACTGTGCATTGGCAGCGATACCAATGCCGGGCTGATTTTCATGATCTGGAAAGAAATCAAAAACCATCCCTCCTCCTCCCCGAAACTGATGACGTCCACTGCCTTGCCCTACGATCGCTTGAACATTCATGAGTTCATTTAACCCGTACGTCATTCGAAGATTGGCAGACAAACCCGAGCCTGAGGCAAGCAAAATCGAGGGCTCTAGACCAAACGCAAACTGAGACGGCATCACAAACCGAGAGGTATTAAACACCCCAGCCTGAGTGGACTGCGGAAGAAAGCCAGCCATTAAAACCACCCCACCTAAAGCCAAACTAAAACGATACAGTCTTTTCCATTCTTGCAGCATCAAACGGGTCATGACGCACTCCCTATTTTGCGAATTTAATTTTTTGGATCCCCTGATGGTTCTGAAAATAGCTTCAGATAGCATTTCCCATGAGAATCAGCTCCTAAGTTTACCGAAACTGACATTGACACTCAACTTAGAATTGCGTAAAACTCTCGGCAATTGAAAAAACAGTATTTCCATGGTGGCCGTAGCTCAGCTGGTAGAGCATCGGATTGTGATTCCGAGGGTCGCGGGTTCAAGCCCCGTCGGTCACCCCATTTAAACAAAAAATTCCAAAATAAAATCGAAAACTTAGAAAAAAATATCAGCGGGATTTGAACCCTCGGTCCATTTTCGGGCCACTGAACTCAAAATGGTAAAAAAATTGGAATTATTTTGCATAACTTAAAATCACTGTTCGCTCTAAAACACCTCGTATGGCTAAACCAACCAAGCACTACGGCAAATGGAGAATCAAATGGACTAACGAAGACGGTAAAAGGCTAAGCAAGACCTTTAAGTCGTCTGTAAGAAAGCAAGTGTAATTGGACGCAGTTTTTTATATTCCTTAATAGGAATGAACGTTCAGACACCTTGCAAGCCGGAACGTCTGTTTTAACCAACCGGGTAAAGAAGAATTT
>CAYLWK010000433.1:0-3208 GCA_964387255.1 uncultured Oligoflexia bacterium | reverse complement strand
ATGGTCAGTTCCAAATCTCTCTACGATGAAAAAAGCTGAACTATTTATTGCAGGATCCCAACTAATCACTTCAAGAGATTGATCACTTTCGTTAAACCCTAAAAAGGTTCTAAAACTCTCCCAACGAGCTAATCGTCGAGGATGGGTGTAGCTGCTTTCATCTCGTTTTAAAGATCTTGAATCAGGGATCAGAAGCGAATGAATCCGGCTAAAGTCAGTGCTCTTAAAGATCGACCCAGTAAACTCATTGCCATCTTTTATTAAACCTCTAAAGGTTTTAGGAAGTTTGCCTCGAGATCGAAGGTAGTCTTCAAACTCAGAGTGGCCTCTAACACTAGAAGACGACAAATTGCTTTTACGACTTTGGGAGGCCTCGCCCGAATAGGCACTCAAAGAAAAAGAACTTAGGGCCTGAAGGAGAAAACCAAAGGCTAAGAGACTGATTTTAGTCACGGTTTTTAGATGCTTCATTCCATCACCAACCATCCATTCAATGTTTAAAGCCTACGAATTCTAACAAATATTACCTGACTTTAAAAATCTATTTTAGTCACCTTAGTTGAATTTCTCCTCAACTCAGACAACCCCTCAACCAAAAAAATTGAAATTTCTTGAAGTCAAAGCCGTAGGTCTAAAACTAAACCTATGGATCGTCTCATCTAGTCAAAACCACCTAGCGTTCAATCTTCGCGAAATCAAGACTTTAGTTACAGCGCCCAATGGTTCTCTATGAGTCGGCACAAGCGAATCTGCCGATTGAACTAAATCGCTAGAAGAATCATCCAAAAATTAACGGCCTTTCTCGAAAGAGGGCCTCATTCACCCTCAAGACAAACCCACAAAAAAAGGGAATTGCCCGATTCATCAAAAGCTTCTTTCATTTGTTTTTATTTGCAGTGTACTAAGTGCCTTGCTAGATCACTGTTCATGCTGAATTTTAAATTTTCCCGTCAGCTTCAGGCTCAGGGTTTCATCTTAATTTTGTGCTGGCTGGGAGCTACAGTCAGTCGGGCACAAGATGGCTATGATGAGATTTACACAACTGACGGGAATCTTAGACCTACTTATCAAAGGTTTAATCAAAGACTTGGAATACAGAGTCATGTCTTCACTCAGGATCTAGTGAGAACCTTAATGCGAGGCAACCCTCTTGGAGATCGAATTAGGATACTGCCCCTTCCTTTAATTTTAGATAAAAGAGAATACACCGAGATCGTTCAGGCAGGAACACGCCAACGCTTTCATGCCTTGGGCGTATTCGTGCATCGGTTTTTAAAGGGCGACTATTCATTGGTGAATCGTCTCTCCAGAAGACTCGTTCGTCGCACTGGAGAAAAAGAAGAGTACGGATTTCAACCCCTAAAAGCGACGTTAGAGGAAATGCTTCGTCAGGAAAAGTATCGAGTCATGGGGGTTGAGTTTATGAGAACTTTTTACAAAGACTACCCTCCAGAGAACATTCATTTCATTGCTGGGAGTGATTTTATTCGCGATGGAAGCGGCAACTTCAGGGTAATGGAAGATAATGTTGGAAGAGTGGGAGGCCTTGGAGACGTGGACGCTGTCAACGACGCTTATCTTTCAGTCGTTCACAAGCCTACGAAAACCGAATTAGATCAAACTGTGTTTGCAAAAATGATCCGAGCATTTTTGGATTATCACGACTTAAAGCCCCACGACAAGGGCTTGATTGCAATTGTCGAAAGACCGAGCACGACGCCTCACGGACCGGGATCAAGTCAAAAAGACTTAGAAACCTATAGAGACATCAAAATTTTAGAGTCACTTGGCTTTGTGATCATAGACCCGACTCAAGAAACGCCCATCAGAGAACTCCTGAGAGGAGAGCATGCCTCACCAGAAGTTCCTAAATTGGCTGATGTAAAAGCTGTGGTCAATTATCATGATCCTGATTATGCTTCCGAACTTTTTGGTCTTTATCGAATCCTTTTCTCCAGAATGAAAATACCATTTTTTTTAGCGCCGGGATTTGAGCTCATCGGAAACAAGTTCCTTACGATGTTTGCTGATGACATCATCGAGATTGTGACGGGAGAAAAACCCATCTTAAAAGGCATTCGCACACGTCTTCATGCAAGATTATTCAGTAAGGTAAAAAGCGATTCACAACATGATCCAAATCTTCCCAACGGAAGTCTCTTTGATCAGTTAGACCGAACCATGGTGATCAAAAATGCCTCTGGCTCTCGGGGCAGGAATGTTCACGTGTTAGCGGATCTGAGCGACGAGGCAATCAAAGAATTAGAAAGACTACTTGTTCAGGATTTCTTTTTTAGTGAGCTCAACTATCCCCATGGGTATCGCTTTATTGCCCAAGATTACGTTCATCCCTCCCAACTTCGAACTCCGGGTGATGAGGAACACTTCCGTTTGTCCTACTCGGTCGATGTGCGCCCCCATTCTTTTGCACTTGGAATCAATGACATTTGGGTCAGCGATCAGCCTTGGGCAAGAGCTGTCTCAAATCTAGACTCCCCAAAAAGCAATGTCAGTTTAGGTGGGCTTGAGGTTCCCGTGTTCTTAGAGGAAGTTACTGAAGATAACGACTGCAAAGCTCGATTTGACAAGCATACCGGAAGACCTTGACTCTATTTGGATGTCATCCTAATATGGCCAAATATGTGGTTTAACAGAGATTTTAACGTCAAAACTCCGGGTTCACTGCCAATTAAGGTCTTAAGAGGCCCTCGTCAAGTAGGAAAAACCTCTCTCCTCGTAAAAGCTTCAGGCTTTGAGCTCGTTTCCCTGGACGATCCATCTTTGAGAAGGATCATCCAAGAGGATCCGAGGACATTCTTGGATCAAAAAGCAAGCAAGCTCATATTAGATGAAGCTCCTCTTGCCCCAGCCTTGTTTGGTGAGCTCAAACGGCGAATCGACGAAGAGCGTAGAACAGGCTCCATTAAATCAGACTTTTGGCTGACGGGCTCGAATCAAACTCTCATGAAAAAAAACGTCGGAGAATCACTTGCAGGAAGAGCCAGTTTTTTTGACCTAAACACCCTGTCAGTCCATGAAATAGGCTCTTTTAATTTGCAAGAACAGTGTCTTCGTGGAGGATGGCCTGATTTAAGGGCACATAATGAACTCGACCCCGTTCGTTATTTGAACGATTTAATCTCTTCCTTTGTAGAACGAGATATTGCCATGGCAGCCGGTATTGAAAAACTTTCTGCATTTCAGTTAG
>CAYLWK010000432.1:0-4008 GCA_964387255.1 uncultured Oligoflexia bacterium | reverse complement strand
TAAGCCAGGCAACGGCGCCCTCCCCCTCCCCCGTTGCTAATATAGAATTCACTAAGATATTGATTTGAGTGGCTGCTAGTCCAACAAGGCCCGGAAGGATTAAAAACAACATCCGCTTGAGGGCGGGATCATGATGCCAAGGGGGGTCTGAGGTCTGTTTTGGAGGGTAAGCATACCCCACCTTTTTTAACGAGGGGATTTGAACTAGAGCTTGAACCAATCCTCCCACGACCATTCCAAGCGCCATCCCTACGATCGGAGGGTAGCCCCATTGAGGCACTAGAAAAATAAAGGCCACTCCAGTGAGAATGGAAGTCGCATTAAAAGCAGCACTGGCAAATGCCGGAATAAAATAAACCCCATTTGCATTTAAAATCCCCATGAAAGCTGCCGCTAAGGTCACAAACGGAAGAAAGAAGAATAAAATTTTGGTGAGATTTTGAGTCAGTTCAAACTTTCCAGGAACATCTTGATAGGCGGCGGCATAAAGACTCACTAGCGATTCGGTAAAAAATAAGCCAAAACCGACACAGAAAAGCGTGATCACAAATAACGCTCGAAACACACGTCCAGCTACTTGCCAAGCTCGACGTTTCCCTTCCGATTCTCGATATTGAACATAAGTGGGCACGAGTGCGGAATTCATGGCTCCTTCGGCTAATAGATCTCTCAGGAGGTTTGGAATCCGAAAGGCGATTTGAAACGCATCAGCCGCGTGGGATGCTCCAAAAAAATAGGCAAAGACTTGCTCGCGCACTAGCCCTAAAATTCGACTTAAAAATACCCCTGCACTCATCGACGAAGCCGATTTTAAGACACCCATGATTTGGGTTTAACCCGAGATACTCCGTCAGACAAATCCTATCCACCAGAGCAAGCCAATCGATTATTCTCATCAGAGAAAATAATGCTTAGCGTTATTTGATTTGATATTTGGCTTTTCTGGAAAATCACGTTAGGAATAACTAAAGCGTTCGTATTTTTTTTATAGAACATTGGTGCTCACTAAGCGAGTGAATCAAACCATCTCAGACACTGCATCCGCTTGAGCGCTCTTTGACAAAAACTACTTTGTTTATTCTAGGAATTTGCAAATGAAAATTTTACCCCCCCATTCTCCCCAAGAGACTATTTTCTTTCTTCGAAAATTTAGCGGCTTGAATCAAATTGAGATGGCAAAAAAACTCAACATCACTCAAGGATGGTTGTCGAAAATTGAGTCCGGCCTGGGGGATGCTGGAATTGAACAATTAATTCTAATTCGGAAAAATTTTGGGATTTCAGCAGATGATTTTTTAGATGGAAAAGTGAATTACTTAGAAATTCAAAAGAACTTTGATCACACCATTCGAATGCACTCAATGTTTCAATCTCATCGAAAAACACAGGCTCAAATCATGTACGGTCTGATTGATCTGATGATTTCAAAAAAAGGAAAGCCTTGGGTTCAAAACCAATTTAAAAAAATTCGATTTCCTCTTTTTACATTTTCTAATCCAAACTTTTTAATCAACCCTACTCTCATTGAGTCGCTCTTAGATTTGGCAGACCAAGCAGGAATCACACAACCGAAAAGAGTCAGTGCTTTAGTGGACTTCCTTTTCAAATTCACATTCCATTTCTCATCTGAAACTGAATCAAATCAACTAAGCACATTTTTTGACCACAGCTCTCACGCGATCCATAAACTTGATTCGCTCGATGGGTTCTCCAAATCTAACCTTGAAAAATCAAACTCTAAAGATGAATTCTCCCTGAGCATTCGCACGCCTCCATCCGTTCTTTCTGAACCCGTCCTGACATTATTCTGGAAACTGAGGCTCTCAGCACTAAAAAAAATAGCCTCAAAAACACTCAAAAAATCAACGTCACTTCAGATCGATGAACTGAGTTCAGATTCCGCAACTTCAGAAAAAAAAGCAGTACTCAAACTTACTTGATTTTCTACGTGTTCCTTTATTTTGAACTTTTGATTTGAAGAGAGACCTTAATTGCAGATTTGCTCATAAGTTAGACATCCAATAATTAATTAACTCAGTGATCTCAAAGGCTTATAAGGCACTTTTCTTGCATCCTTTTACTCATTATGGGAAGTCGGGGAATTCATCACGCAAGCATTTTAGTCATTTTGCTCGCCTTAGGTGTGTCAGGCTGTACCCCCACCCTCACCAATCCAGATAAAGATTTTTCAAATCCCCTCAAAGGAGATGACAACAGAGATCCCGGAAATGGCGGTGGAGGTTCAGGTAGCGGTGGTGGTTCCGGAGGCGGCTCTGGCGGTAGTGGCGGTTCGGGGAGTGGAGGAAACTCTTATCCTGGGCTTTTCACAGTTCAAATTCAAAGCCCATTTAATCAGCAATCAAGTTTTGAGCAAATCGTTGATGCTGCTCCCATTGAAGCTACCTCGCACACACTTTACCTCGCTAAAGCCAGCTACTACGATACCCAACGACAAGAAGATGTAATGCGTCCAGCTCTGGTGCTTTTGGATCATAACGGCGATCGAGTGACTCGCTTTGGTGCTAACGGTGAAATGGTTTTACAACTTCAATCTGGAGAACGAGGTGAAATCCCAAAACAAATTGCGCTTACATCGACCCATGCCTTCATCTTAAGTGATGTGATTCGCTTTCAAAACAACGTCGCTTGGAAAGATATTGCTGTGACTAAGTTAAATCTCACCTCAGGACTTCCAGATCCAACGTTTGGTCGAAGCGGCACTCGCATCATTGACATCAGGCAGACCATCCTAGGAGAAACACCCACCTCGAATGATCATGCTCAAGCAATGGTGCTCAGAAACGGAACAGAAATCACAATTATAGGCACCTCAAACGCCAAGCCAAATTCTTTTTATTTTAGAAACTTTATTTTCTTCATCAAGATAAATCAAACCGACGGACAAGTTGTGACTAGCTTTGGAACCAATGGAATGAAAACAAACGAGTCTCTGTCTACCTACACCAATGTTTCGAAACGATTTACCGTTGATCAAGTCCTTCCACTTCCAAATGGAGGAGCCCTTGTCTCGGGACGTCTTTTTTACGGAAGCGCTTCAGTGGCTTACCGCTCCCGACATTTTATTATGCAGTTCGACGGTCAGTGGGACTACTTCACTCCTTTCGCAAGCTATGGGATGTACACTTATATTCCCAGTTGTTGCATTTCGGGAGGACGACTTTTTGATGGCGTGGGCGCCATGAAGATTTTTCGAGAAGATGATGGCTCAATTGTTTTTGCGGGAGCATCGCAAGAAAGAGATGGAAATGGGGGCATGTTGAATTTCACTCAAATTGTGGTGGATAAAATTGATGCTCTAGGAAATGAACTACCCTGGGGCCCATCAAATGCTAGCCGACTATATACGACCACTGATGAAGAAACTCCGATGAGCATTCGATCAATTCTAAAAGACCCATCAGGTTCTGACGACTATGTGATTCAACTCTATCCCATGACTCAAGAAAGGCTTGCTTCTTCATTTGAAGTGATCGGTGCCGAAAAGTGCGCTGAACAAGCAGAAATTTCAAACGAAACCCATCAACTCAGAGTGGTTTCAGACGGATCAGGATTTGATCCAAGCTTCGCTACAGCTGGGACTCAGTCCATTAGCTCAGTCATTCTTTCACAAAAGCTTCACCCAAGCCTTCTTGAAAATGCGGGGTGTGCAGCTGCCCAAAAATGGATTCAAGACCCGTTTACTTTAGAGCTTTATTCCCTTGGATTCGCGAGACTTCTTCAGCCAAACGGAACTCAAGCGACTGCAGGCACGATCAGTAAAATCAATTGGTAATTTCTTTTCTCTCATCGCTTTTCAGTTTGGAAGTACCTCAGCTTTCTTTCAACAATCGCCAAGCAATCTTGTCCAAAGCTTCTCGTGAAGAGCCGGTGGGCACTTCGTAACGAAGGTTGCACGTATACAGAGGCATGGCGTCAAAGGAAATAAAAAAAGGGTCGCATTCTTTCAATCCTCTGGGAAAATTTGTTTTTGGAATAAATCAACCAGGG
>CAYLWK010000431.1:0-5992 GCA_964387255.1 uncultured Oligoflexia bacterium | reverse complement strand
ATAGCTCAAGTTATCCGTGTAAATCACATCAATCGATTCCATCCCACGAGTCACAAGCTCTTCAATATGACTCTCAGTGATTTCATCATTTGCTTCAATGATGACTTCACCTGTTCCAGAATCGATCACATCTTTTGCGGCCACACGCCCTACCACTGCATCAAACTCAACATCTACTTCTTTAATTTTGGCTTCTTTGATTTTTCGAATCACTGCTTTTGTGAATTTGCGATTCTTCTTAACGATCACTTCACCTGACTTAGCATCAACGATGTCATCCACCGCTCGCTGACCATCTAAAATCTCAGGGTCAATTGACTTAAAAAACTTGGTAGAAACAACCGTTTTCGATTTGCTATCAAATCGAATTGTCTCAAATTTATAAAAACGCTCTAAAATTTCTTCAACCGTTAGCCCCATCGCTCTCAAAATGATGGTGGCAGGAAGCTTCCGTTTACGGTCAATTCGAGCATGCAAAATATCTTTATGATCAAATTCAAAATCAAGCCAAGAACCTCGATGAGGAATGATACGGGCAGAATAAAGAATCTTTCCACTGGAGTGCGTCTTCCCTTGATCATGAGTGAAAATCACCCCTGGTGATCGATGCAATTGACTCACAATCACTCGCTCAGTTCCATTCACGATGAAGGAACCATTTTCCGTCATAAGCGGAATTTCACCCATATAAACTTCTTGCTCTTTAATATCTCGAATGTTTCGAGTGCCGGCTTCTTCGTCTACGTCAAAAACGACTAAACGAACCGTGATTTTTAGAGGCGCAGCATAGGTCATGCCTCGCTGCCGACATTCAATCACATCATACTTGGGCTTTTCCAAAGTATAAGAATCAAATTCTAACGATGCTGTGCCATCGTAATCTTCGATCGGGAATACGGAATTAAACACCGCCATCAGTCCCTGATCTTTTCTTTTATCGTGAGGCACCGCCGATTGAAGAAACTCTTCAAACGATGTCTTCTGTAACTCAATTAAATTTGGAATTTTAAACGGGGCTGGAATCTTAGCAAAACTCTTACGAAGTCTTCGATTATCTGCAAATGGCGCGACCATTACTTCTCCTTAATTAAAACCATTCTCACTCACACACTGGACCTTTAGCATTTCGATGCGCAGTGAGATATGCCTTCATTCAACACTATTTTTATGGAAGCTCTTGCTTCCCACTCTGATTTCATTCATTCTTAACCAATCGGAACTCTTGAAATCTTTTATTTTGCCAACTCTTAGCAATGGCACCTGATTCAACTCTTCTTTACTTTTCCCGCTCACTCTTTATACTCACTCACTTAGCGCGCCGCAGTCGATTCAACCATCTATTCGCCTATGATTGCTCTCTAGCCGAACTCAGTTTTCAATTGCCTTTTCAAATTTTGCCATCAGAGACTTCATCTTTCTCTGCCTAAGGATCACCTTTCAGTCAGCAAAACGATCATGGCGCTGAACTCGAAAATGAACCAAGGCCCTCTCTTAATCCTTCTAGCCAGAACAGTTCCATTTCGTTCTGAGCTATTCGCATCCACTTATCAGACACGAGGATCTAATTCACACACCACACCGCAGTTTGTTTAAGAGAGTCATGGAAACTAAATTTACTCAAAAAGTCAACCTTAGAAATCATTTACAACCCTAAAGCCTCTGCTTCACCTCAGTAGAATACTCAAGAGTAGAATGCTCGAGAAAGAACCAACGGACGCATCCCCAAAACCTAACTCTACAATAGAGTGCTTTTGGGGATTCAAATCCAGGGTTACTTCAATTCTACAGAAGCTCCTGCTGCTTCAAGCTTCTTTTTGATCTCTTCAGCATCGTCTTTAGAAGCGCCTTCTTTAACAGGCTTTGGAGCACCTTCTACGAGGTCTTTTGCTTCTTTCAAGCCAAGCCCTGTGATTGCTCTTACTTCTTTAATCACATTGATTTTCTTTGCTCCAGCTGAAGTTAGAACTACATCAAACTCAGTTTTCGCTTCTGCTGCTTCTCCTGCTGCACCCGCAGCTCCTGGAGCCGCTGCCACTGCTACTGGAGCAGCCGCTGATACGCCAAATTTATCCTCAAGCTCTTTCACTAAATTTGAAAGCTCAAGAACTGACATGTTCTCAATGAAGGAGATGACATCTTCCTTTGTTACAGCGCTCATTGCACTTTTCCTCTTCTTTTTTTCACTTCGATTTTAACTTCCTGAAAAAACCGATCGTGAATGTTTCTAGTTCTCATCCTTGAAAAACTAAAGTTTTACAAAAACGACCCACACCTTGTTTTAGGAACCAGCTTTCGCTTTTTCCTTCTCAATTGCCGAGAGGACGTTCACCAAATTACGCGGCACTCCTGAAAGTGCGGTGACCAGGCCTCTTGCTGGACCTGACATCACACTCAACAACATCGACAAAAGTTCTTCTCTGGATGGCAAATTTGCAAGCTGCTCTACTTCACTTGCTTCTACTTTGCTTTTTCCCATCAAACTTTGCTTCAACTCAAACGCTTCGTTATCTTTTGTAAACGCTTTAATTTTTTTAGAAGCAGAAGCTAAATCACCATAAACAAATGTTACCATCGTAGGACCAACCAGATGGTCCGCGATGACTTTCGCGTCATCCCCAATCTCCCCATCTTTCGCAACAAAATGAAGCAAGTTATTTTTAATCACTCTCACTTCGCTTTCCACACTCCGCATCTCTTTTCGATACTGGTCTGCGTCTGAAGCAGAAAGACCTTTATAATCTGCAAAAACAGCAAGTCCCGCTTTTTGGAACTTTTCTTTAAGCTCTTTTACTACTTCTGTTTTCTGTGCTCGGTTCATCGTCTTTTCCTTAAATCAATCAACGTTTCTAAAAATCTAAATCTCACCCAAAGTGCCTCTTTGCGTTACCAACTCAAGAGGATTACTCACCCCCAGCAGAAGCTGCACTCGCAGTATCCACACCAATTCCAGGACTCATAGTGGTTGATAAAGTGAGTTTCTGAAAATAAGTCCCTTTACTTGTTGAAGGCTTAGCTTTCAAAATTGTCCCAATCATCACGTTTAAATTTTCTTTTAATTTTTCTTTCCCAAACGATTTCTTCCCGATTGGAACATGAATGATTCCTGTTTTCTCCGTTCGGTACTCAACCTTCCCTTTTTTCTGATCTTCTACCGCTTTTTTCACATCCATTGTGACTGTGCCTAGCTTTGGATTCGGCATCAACCCTTTGGGACCTAAGATCCGTGCAATCTTGGAAAGTCCGGCCATCATGTCTGGAGTGGCGATTAATTTATCAAACTCTAACCAACCGCCTTTAATTTTTTCGATTAACTCATCTGCGCCCACTTCATCAGCACCAGCTGACTCAGCCTCTTTCGCCTTATCCCCTTTAGCAACCACAACCACACGTGCTGTTTTTCCAACACCATGAGGAAGCACTACCGCTCCTCTCACCATTTGATCCGACTGCTTCGGATCTACTCCTAGGTTAAATACCGCCTCAACCGTTTCATCAAATTTTGCAAACGAAACTTTCGTGATCAAATCAAATGCATCATTCAAGGAATAGTGCTTGCCTGGGTCAATTTTTGATCGGGCATCAGAATAGTTTTTGCCTCGCCTTGGCAACTTCGCCTTTTTCTCAGACATCTTTGCTCCTATGTGGTCCAAACGTCCTGGATCGCAAGACTCCCACTTAAGTTTTATTTTTCTTTAAGAATCAACTACGTCGATTCCTGCGCTCCGTGCTGATCCTGCAATGGTTCTCATTGCAGCCTCAATACTTCCTGCGTTTAAATCTGGCATTTTTGTATTCGCAATTTCTTCTAATTGCTTCTTATTTACTTTGCCCACTTTTTTCTTATTAGGCTCACCACTTCCTTTGTCGATCTTCGCTGCTTTTTTCAAAAGCACCGAGGCCGGAGGCGTTTTAGTGATGAATGTAAAAGAGCGGTCCGAATAGACTGTGATGATCACAGGAATCACGGTCCCTTTTTGATCAGAGGTCTTTGCGTTAAATGCTTTACAGAACTCCATGATATTCACGCCACGCTGACCGAGCGCTGGCCCTACCGGAGGCGCTGGATTCGCCTGACCTCCAGGAATCTGTAACTTAATTTGTCCGACTACCTTTTTTGCCATAAAAACAGTCCTTCTAGCACACCGTTAAATTTTTTCAACCTGAATAAAATCTAATTCTACTGGGGTCGATCGCCCAAAAATACTCACTAAAACTTTCACTTTACCTTTATCCGGATTCACTTCTTCAATCACACCATTGAAGTTTGAGAAAGGCCCTTCAATCACACGCACATTTTCACCTTCACTAAAGCTCACGCGCGGTCGCGGTTTCGCTTCACCTTCAGCCATTCGATTGGTCATTTTCTTAACTTCGGCTTCAGGCACTGGAATTGGACGCACCCGATCTCCCACAAATCCAGTGATTTTTGGCGTGTTTTTCACAATATGCCATGTTTCATCCGTGAGATGCATTCGAACTAAAATATAACCAGGAAAAAAACGCCGTTTCGTTGTCTTTTTCTGACCCTTAACTAACTCAATCACATTCTCCTCAGGCACAATCACATCTTCAAATTCATCTTGAACTTTTGCCTGCCGCACTCGCTCTTCCAAAGCCAGCTTC
Source organism: uncultured Oligoflexia bacterium (assembly GCA_964387255.1). Lineage (GTDB taxonomy): Bacteria > Bdellovibrionota > UBA1018 > UBA1018 > CAUJDS01 > CAYLWK01. The sequence goes on along the minus strand of CAYLWK010000431.1, from coordinate 1,369 downwards.
GCCTTATGCTCATAGCCGGAATAGGTATGAACCACATACCAGGCCATTTCACGCTGCTCAGCTTTCGAAGCAGGGGTTGTTGTCGCCTGGGAGGCTTCCGGACTCATTTGAGACTCCTCAGAAGCACCCTGGCCTTCTGCTGCTGTTTCATTTTGCGTCTCTGAGTCTTGCTCAGTCTTTTCATTGTCTACCGTCTGGTCTTCCATTGAGTTCACCGTCTCTCCAAAATCAAAGGACCCATTTCAGTGCCCATGTCCAAAGTGCATCCATACCGCCTAAAAAGAGTCCTGCTATCAGAACCATGATCATCACGACGACGGTTGCCTTACGCGTGTCTCCTCCCGTTGGCCAAGTCACCCTTGAGAGCTCAGCTACAACTTCATTAGCATATTGCTGTGCTCGGTCATTTCGATAGAGAACGACGAAGAGTACCCCAAACACCCCAACTGACGCAACCCGAATTATCAAATCAATATTTTTTACACGGGCTTCTAAGTCATAAGCAGCAATCAGCCAATCTGAAAACGCAAAAAGCACATATGTCACGATGGCTGCGAGGGTAACAAAAGAAAGATTCACCCATTTTTGACGTTGATTTTCCATTCCCGAAACCTTTAACCCTTTCACCTGTCCTGAGCAATGGGATTTGCCCAATCAATGGCCCTATTCAACGATATTCGTAGTGAATCCTCAACTTCTAAATCTCAAGACTCTCATGCTCATTTGGCAGGCCAGGAGGGATTCGAACCCACAACCCACGGATTTGGAATCCGTTGCTCTACCAATTGGAGCTACTGGCCTATTTTACGCTCTTACTTATTCAACGATTTCAGAGACAACACCTGCACCTACCGTGCGGCCACCTTCTCGAATCGCAAACCGTAGCTCTTTTTCCATGGCAATCGGCGTGATCAATTCCACTTCCATTGAGATATTATCTCCTGGCATCACCATCTCAACATTATCCGGAAGCGTCACCACACCTGTCACATCCGTCGTTCGGAAATAAAACTGAGGTCGATAGCCTTTGAAAAATGGCGTGTGACGACCCCCTTCTTCCTTCGTCAATATATAGGCCTGTCCTTTAAACTTCTTATGAGGCGTCACGCTGCCCGGCTTCGCTAGCACCTGGCCTCGCTCCACATCTTCCTTCTTCGTGCCTCGTAAAAGCGCTCCAATATTATCGCCCGCTTCTCCGCGATCCAATAACTTACGGAACATCTCCACTCCCGTCACTGTCGTCTTCGTCGTCGGTCGAATTCCAATGATCTCCACTTCTTCACCCACATTGATCACTCCTCGCTCCACTCGACCCGTCACCACCGTGCCTCGTCCTGAAATCGAAAACACATCCTCTATCGGCATCAAA
>CAYLWK010000430.1:0-10639 GCA_964387255.1 uncultured Oligoflexia bacterium | reverse complement strand
TTCTCATACTCTGGAAATCGCCTTGAAATTGTCAAATAGTCTCGATATGCTCGAGTGGAATCATCCAGTCCTTCGTACGATTGGGCACGTCCTAAATAAGCCTCAGCTAAAGAAGGATGATTCGGAAATTTTCTAATAAAAGTGTCCCAAGTTGCCACGGTTGACTCAAGTAAACTCTTAAAGTGTCTTAAATTGATTGCTTTTTTATTTCTATAAGCCTCTTCATGCGCAACACGAAAAGCAATATCAGCTGTTTTTTGCTGAAGTCTGGCTAACCGAATGAGTAAGTTTGGCTCTGTAGAGGAACCTTTTTTCCTTTTCACCACGCGTTGAAGTTTAATGATCGCTTTTCTTTGATAAGAGTAAGCCACCTTATCCACAACTTCCTGAGGAGCAGAAAGAGGAACACCATTTTCTGTATATTTAATTTGACTTTGTCTTTTAAAGCTCGGAGCTCCCTCCACATGCGACTGAAGTGCAAGTCCAACTAGCGCAAAAGTGATGAAAAAGGAGCGCAGAAAATTCATGGGTCTATTCTTCCTCCTTCACTACAGCAAGGCGAAAATCTTCATACCCACTGAGCGCGGCTGAAGCTAAGACGGTTTGAATCGTAGCATAGGGAGCTCTCCGGTCTGCAACAATCCAGACTTTAGTATTCTTTTCTTTTTTATCAAGGGCTTGAGAAAGGTATTGTATCAGATTAATAGAGGTTCCATTGTCAGTAAGATCATCGTTTAAGTCTGCTTCTGGAAAACGAAATCCTACAAGTGGGGCGGCGGTTTCACCGTTGATTTGGATGCCGGATTCCATCACTTCAACTTGAATGCCTTTACTAGACTTTCCACCTATTTGAGCTACTGGAAGATTTAATCCTTCAGGTAAACTAAAATCTGTCACTGCCTCAAGACCTGCTGAGTAGTTTTTTAATAGAAAAACTAAAACGATGATTAGAATATCAGCAAGAGAAGTAATTTGAAGCTCTAGGTCATCTTCTTGAACTTTCCGCTTATTTTTTCGAAGTTTATTTTTTCTCAACATTCTAGAACCCTCCAAGCTGAACTTGGTTTTTAGGAAAGACTTTTTTAATCACGTTCATAGCTTCAATAATGTGCTCATAAGAGATTTCTTTATGTGCAACGAGAGTGACTTGCCCTACCTTGTTCAACTGTTGTTCAACAGATTGAAGCGTTTGTTGAAGTTTATTGAGATTCCAGTTTCGAGCTTCTGGAGGAATGGAAACTGATTCAGATTTTTTGGGATTAGTTTTAATGACCAGACTTCTATCAAACTTCATATGGACGTCAATGGATGTAGAATCGCTCAATTGAGTTGGATTGACAGACTCACCTGGTGCAGCAACTCCTACTTGAAGAAGTCCAATTGATAAATAAACCCCAGAAGCGAGCATAAAAGTGATTAAGATGGTTAGACAGTCAACAATCGGCACAATGTTGAGGTGAAAATCACTTTGTCTCGTTTGACCTTTTCTCATTCTCATGACTGCAGCCCCCTGACAGTCTTTATTTTGACCATTTATGCTATACCGGTAGAATCTCGGTTTTGATTCGAACCAGAAGATGATGCATTGACTTTTGTTTCTGCGGCAAAATAGCGTTGTTTTAGAATATCCATAACTCTCACACCTGCTGATTCAGTACGAGAGATGAGTCGATTGGATCGATTCATTAAGAAACTAAAAGCAATCATACAAGGAATTGCAACTCCTAGCCCAAACATCGTTGCATACATAGCCTCTGCAATCCCTTGAGCAAGAAGCGCTGACTTGGTTGCTGCATCTGCAGCCCCCACCGCTCGAAAGGATTTAACCAGACCTGCAATGGTTCCCAATAACCCTAAAAGAGTCGCAACGTTGGCAATCATTGAAAGATAGCTAGTACGTTTAGAGATAGTTTGAGAAGCATCTTCAATTGCTAGCTCAAGTCCATTTTCTACCAAGTTTTCTGGCTGATGAGCTCGAAGTAAACCTCTTTTTACAACCGTTGCTACGGGTTTTCCTGAGTGCTGATCACAGAGGGTGACAGCTTCTGCCACCTCTCCTACAAGGATCATTTCACGGATTTTTTCAAAGAATGCTTCTTCGTTACTAATTGGATAAGAGAGATACAGTGCCTTGATTCTCTCTAATATAATGGCAAAACCAAAAATCCCAACCAAGATAATTGGCGCAACGTGGCCTAAATTATTTTGTAAAAATTCTGCTAAACCAGTCATCATTTCCCCCTTTGAAACCAATCAAGACAGCGCTTCCCTCAAAACCCTTTAAAGAGAAGGTCTTTTTCGATTTCTCATTACTCATGGACGGTCAGCTTTTTAGGGAGAACTCGAGAATCTTTTATTTCTGGTTCTAAACCCTATGACACAGTCCCCAACATTAGTATCGGAGCAAGTAATGTACCAGTTTAGTAATATTTTCATATCCTTGGAATGGCTGGTTTTTTTGAGTCATCTCCCCGTCAGATTTGTCTGAAATTTAGTCACAGACACTTTTCGTCACAATGCAATGCATTGAAATAATTTTAGTTTCGCGCTAGCTTTCCTGATTATGAAATGACCATGACCTGTCAATCCATTGAAACCTAACTGCGTTCTCCCTTGAAACATTTTTTGAACAACGAAGGATTTCTAGGCACTGTCTAAGAAATCATTTGAGGATTCGCTCTTAATAAGGCCAAAGAGCTCTCTTAAAACCCTTGATTGGGACTCGTACTCGTCGGAGTGGCATTGACTACTAAGTTTTTAGGTGTGTATCGAATCTGAAATGAGTAGTCAGGATTTGTGAGTTGCACGCGCTCGCTATTTAAAAATATTGTTCGATCACTCACACGAAACTCTTCTTCTGGTATTAGCGCTCGAATTACTTGGCCATTTTCGTTTAAGATACTCACACTCACCGGCTTTTCAGTATCGATCAGATGCTTGACTTCCAGTCGATTTGCAGCCCACTGAGCAGCTTCCTCAATGACCCCCAATGCTTCAGCAAAAACATTTTCTACTCCTAAGTCCCAAGAAGATGAAAACTGACTAGAAAATTGCTGTATAAAGTCATCACATCGTTGACATAGGTCATAGAATAAATCCCTAGGTGTGTAATTCAATAAGTCACTAATAGGAAGCGTGTTATTCCTTAAATCTAAGCCTGCTCTTGCAAGTAAAAGAGTACGAAGCTCTTGAATGGATGCATTCACCATGGCTAACTGGGTCCTCTCACTCGCTGCAAATTGCTTCAACTCTTCTGCAAAAGCCACTGTATTCATTGGAACGAAAGAAGCGTTATTTGGATCTAGAGGTTGTCCATCCACGATCCAATTAGGACCTGAAGCAATATTCCAACTAAATTCAAGTGAACTCTGACCCGTTCCATTTAGGTTAATCTGTTCTGCCGACGAATTAGCTATCGAGAAAGTTTTTGCTTTTTGTGTAGCGCTCGCTGCTCTTGTGAAACGATCAGCGTGATTATTTGTAGAAGGCATAGGATTCTTCTTTTCTTCAGCTTGATCCTCTTCATCGGTCACAAAGATCCATGCGGTAAGTGAATTTTCAGGTATCACTTGCCTGAGCCAATCACGATTTAGGTCAAAAAATGTTTTTGCAGCCATGATCGTTGATTCCCATCCACGACCGGTGCCGCTTTCAGCTTGGATAAAAAATGTGCGAAGACTTTGAAGATCTCTCTCAATCTCTGATCGAGGTCTAAGATTGCCCTGGGAATCTTGAGTTGAAACCAAGTGACTCATTTTCGGAAGGCTTGAACCAACTGTTGCTTGAACAGCTTGTAATTCATTTAAACTTAACACCTCTCCTGGAACTTTGCCCGAAGGGTAGCCACAGTTTTGAATGGATCCACAAATGTAGCGATTTTGATAAACGCTATCAAAAAACATATAGAAACTTGAAATAAAGATGAATTTTAAATTTGGTGGAAGGTTATTCTCTGTATCTTCTTCGTAGCGACCGTATCTTGCGAGAATATTCCCTCTCATTTCGTCGAAGAGTCGCTCCAAATGAGGTCCCATACTCCCTGAAAGGTCTAAAAAATAAAGGTGTACTTCCGGCACTTGGCCTTGAACTACATTGTCCGCAACGTCCCCTACACGAAATCGCTGTTCATGCTCCAGTAGCTCGAACCGGTTCGGAGTGTGCTGCGCACACCCAATCGCTCCAATCCAGAGCGTCACAAACCCAAGGATTGCCTGCACGGTAAAACCTTGATCATTTTTTTTAACCGTATTACCTGGTTTTTGAATCATCCCCATCACAACGTCCCCCAAAAAATCCCAATAAAAAATAAAGCAAGAACAAGGCCAAGCCTCTATTTTCAAGGACAGGGGATTTAAAGACGTTTACCGAGAAACTATCTGTTTATTCTTTATTCACCGCGCCAAAAAAAGGCAGCGATCGTGTCACTCGGGACTCAGGCTGTTTTTGACCTGCAAAATCGGTGAGGAGTGTTAAACTGTTAACGTACTCGCAAAGAGATTTTGTATATTAAGGGGACATGAAACCATGGGATTTATGAAACGAAAACAATACTTAATCAACCCTAGCCTTCAGCTCACTGTCATTGGATTTAATCTTATTTTAGCGCTGATCATGATTGGAATCTTTTACATCGCCGCGTCTTATCTATTTTCGAAATTCACAGGGGTTGAGACAGCGCTTGTGATGGATGACCCAATCATTGCTGAAATGATTGAAACAGAAAGAGCTCGTTTATACCGTATCCTAGGCTTTACTGGACTTGGAGTGATCGCCGTTTTGGTCTTTGGTGGTCTCATTTTATCCCACCGGATCGCAGGGCCCATTTATCATTTAAAAAAGCACATGAGAGAAATCAATCACGGCGAACCTGTTTCTGATTTAAAATTTAGGAAAAATGATTTCTTCACTGAAATCACAGACGAGTACAATAAACTCTTAAAAAAGGTTAAATCTTAGATCAATTTTCATTTTAAATCGATTTTTGCCAAACATTCGTAATGAGTGACTGGATGATTTGTCTTCCTCTCGCCTGATGGATCGGATGCAACTGAAACGATAGCTCATCAGCAAGTTCAATTGCTACAACCCCAGCCGGCTTGCCTTGGGTTTTCGACTTTTCCAGAACTTTTTGAGTCATTCGATAGATCGAATACTCCCAGTCATCACTCAAGTGCTGATTAATAAGAGGATCATTGGTTACGTATCCATATTGCTCATTGGCGCAATAAACGATTCCCATTCGATTCACTAAAAAGTCCGGCACATAGAGAATGCCTCGATCAAACAAGCGACGATCATCTTTCTCCGGATCCTCAAGTTGATTGTTTGCGGCTCCACAAACCAAACTTGCCTTAAGCTGAGGGATTGTTTCTTGATTTAAAATCCCGCCTGTTGCACAAGGAGCGACGATATCCACATTTTGAAATAAAACAGAATTGTCTCCTCGAGGAACTACACTTGCTTCAAAAGGCTGTCCCGAAAACTGCTTCTTTGCCTGCTGAACTACTTCTTCTGAAATATCAGTCGCGATGACATGGGAAACACCTTTTTCAAATAAAAACTGCAGCGTGAAACGACCGACATTTCCAAGTCCCTGGACTGCAACCGACTTGCCCTCTAGCGTCGATCCATTCATGAAATGAAGCGCTGACTCCATCCCACGTATCGTTCCTTCAGCTGTCTTTGCTGATGGATTTCCACTTCCACCCACCTCTTCTGGAATACAAATCACAAAGCGAGTGCGATCAAAAATATGACCAATGTCTTCAGTGACTGTGCCCACGTCTTCTGCAGTAATGTAACATCCTTGAAGAGAGGTCACGAAGTCTCCATACTCCTGAAATATTTGTTTTCGTATGGCAGGGTTTTTTACATTTATTTTGGGATCACGGGTGATCACGCCTTTACCGCCACCCCACCAAAGACCTGCAAGTGCATTTTTATGAGTCATGCCCTTCGACAAACGCAGCCCATCGCGGAAAAAATCTTCGATTGTGTCATAAATCCAAAAACGAGTGCCTCCTGCTGCCTGCCCTCGCAAAGATCGATGAACAAACGCTGCATGCAGGATATCAAACTTTTTACTCACTTGGACAAAGACTCCCTCATGCTCAGCATAGTCTCGAGAGTCATTTGAAAAAGACTGACGAATGAAGTCCAAATCAGGATGAGAAACTTTGATCTGTTTTTCCTCATGATCATAAGCGATGAAAAATCGCTGGATCTTTCGCTCCTTTAAAAAGGAAATGAAATCTTGTGGTGAAAATCGCATAGTTGCTTTCATCGGCCTATCCCCTCCTCTACTATTGGGCACAAACGAATACTCCTTGTCATACGGCTGTGTCTCAGTGGTAATACAATCCAAGCCATTGAACAATTCATTTATAACGAAGACTGCCTATTCAAAAACCCTCAGAAACCCTTATTTCTGATTTATTCAGTCTGTTAATGGCCGTTCTTTCAGAGGTTTTTTACATAAAAATAAGCTCCGAATCAGGCGCTAAACTCTAGTTTTATGTTTGTAAACGAACGGTATCAGAGTTACTCACTAGAAATTGAAGATGACGAACCAATAATTCTAAAGGCAGCACAGGCAATCCATGTGGTTTGAACTCACTTACCAATTTCTAGGTGGCTTAGGGATCTTCTTTTTTGGGATGAAGACCCTTTCGGAGTCTTTACAGTCACTTGCCGGTAATTTGATCCGAAACATCATCAGAACACTGACCACAAATCGACTCATGGCAGTCATGGTCGGAACATTTGTGACGACCATCATCCAATCCAGCTCAGTGACGACTGTGATGGTAGTTGGTCTAGTTAATGCTGGACTCATGGAACTCACCCAAGCTATTGGGGTGATTTTCGGTGCTAATATCGGAACCACGATCACTGGATGGATTATTGCCATTAAAGTAGGAAAGTACGGTCTTCTTTTTGTTGGACTTGGCATATTCCCTCTTTTATTTGCCAGGTCGAGTCGACTCAATAACACAGGTCGTCTTTTATTAGCTTTAGGGTTCGTCTTCCTCGGGCTTGAGTTCATGAGTGGAGCCTTCAAGCCGCTACGAGATGATGCCACTTTTCTTACACTGATGCAGTACTTCACAGCTGACCAAGTTCTTTCCGTGGTGGCGTGCGTAGTTGTCGGCGCACTTCTTACTTTTGTGATTCAATCGAGCTCTGCCATGTTGGGAATTACGATAGCACTTGCTGGATCGGGAGCCATTACCTTTCAAACTGCTGTTGCACTTGTTCTTGGAGAGAATATTGGGACTACGATCACCGCCCTTCTAGCGAGCATCGGAGCAAACACTGAAGCTAAAAGAGCTGCAAGAGCCCATGCTGTGTTTAATTTCTTAGGAGTGATCTTCTTAATACCATTTTTTTGGTCATTCCTTTCGCTTGTGGAAATGATTATTGGTGGCAATCCAGATGCTTTTGCTCCTGACGGCACACGTCCAAGGATTGCGGCCCATATTGCGGGAGCCCACACGCTGTTCAATGTGACATTGACAATTGTCTTCCTCCCTTTTCTAACAACTTTGGCAAAATTCATCATTAAGATCACTCCTGGCAGTAAGAAAAAGGAGAAAAAACACCTCAAACACTTGGATCCTGGAATTGACACCTCGTCACCGGCACTTGCCATTCCAGCAGCTGAAAAAGAAATTGATCATCTTGCTGCTCTGGTGAATCGTGCACTCAAGCGAACGAAAGAATACGTACTATCGGAGCAACTGAATGAAAAAGTGAAAGAGAGAGTTTTTAAATACGAATCTATTAGTGATTCGATACAAACAGAAATTACTGTCTTTGTTTGTCAGATTCAAACCAACCGTCTTTCAAAAGAAGAAAGTACTCTCACCTATGCTCTCATTCGTGCTGCGGATGAACTTGAAAGCATTGTTGACTATTGTGCTGCCTTAGTTCGGCACCGTGATCGCCTTGAAGCCTTAAACGGGGAGACAAAAGAGAGGTTTACCAAAGAAATGACTCGCGATTTGGAGACCTACTTTGATAAAGTGATCGACTATTTTGAAAAAGTAAAAATTGCTGTTGCAAACCCTTCTGATTTTGAACTTTCGGATATCAAGCAAATTGAAAATCGACTCGTAGAAGACGCCAACCTTTTGAGAGAAGAACATCGCATCCGAGTGCTAAAAAGTAAAACACGTCCTATTCCAGCCATGCTTTTTAGCGATATGATTGTGAGCATTCGAAAGATTCGATCTCACACGACAAACTTGGCAGAAGCCATCCTTGAACGTAAACACTCTGAAGAATAGGGGTCACACTAGCTGACTTCGCTCCGAGGATTTGGCCATTGAAAGTAAAAACGGATTTTCTTTCTGTAGTTTTTGAAAATCTAATTTAGATTCCATCCCATGCCAATTGAGCTGCACACATGTTTGACCAATGGGTGCACCCAGCGAACTACCCGGTCCCAATAAAATTAAACAATCCGGAGCAAATTCTTTCAATGCCACCTCTAGCGACGCAGTGAAGTCATATGGCCTAAGCACTTGATCCTTCAAAGTATAAGAACGAAGTTCCTCCACATCTGTTCCATAGGAAGTCCTAATCTTTCCTGCCCCATCAACTATTGGAATCTTCGGAGGTCCAAAAAAATCAATTGGGAATTCTTTCAGTGCCATTTCAGAAATAGAGTGAAGTAAGGGAGTGTGAAATGCACCGTGGTTTGTTAACTGAAAAGGATACTTCCCCTCTTTTTTTGGAAGTGTTTTTAAAGCAAGACTGATTCCTTCTTGAGTTCCACCAAGTACCTGCATTCCCCCCAACGAAATGGAAGGGAATAGTTTACTTGAATGAGCTTCAAGCAATTGACGAGTAGCTTTTTCTGCGTTGGAGTCTCGTTTCCATTGTTCATCTACGAGTGAATAGATCGCCTGTGCTCCGATGATTTGATCTTTCATCATCGAGCCCATCGTATTGATTAACTCGAGTCCCTGGAAATGAGAAATGGCTCCACTTAATGCAAGCGTGATGTACCATCCCATTGAATTTCCAATGATCCCTACGACCTCTATCTTTTCAGGGTCAATATTTAGGTAGTCAACGAGTGAGCAAGCATAGATCAAAGCTGATGCATTTTCCCCTCGTGTCATGAGGTTTGTTTGAAACTTCTCTGCTCGATCAAGATCTTGAATGGCAACCTGCTCGTAGGACTTTCGATAGGCATCAAATGAATCCAATAAGTCCTCTTGCTTTTGAGTCGAATGACGTTTCAGATAGCCTAGCTCTTCTTTAGTATAGCTTCCTCTTCCGGGACAAATCACAATGGCTTGCTTGGCACCCATTTTTCCTCCCCATCATTTCCTTCAAACTTACACAGAGCATTGATCTCACTCAGTATTTCTTCTTGACTTGGTAAAACCGAAGTTGCAGCCACTCCTAATGGAATAAAACTTTCCTGAGCTGCAATCACTTTAACTGGAGGGCACGGCCTCAATGATTCAGCGATCAGGGACACCACAGCCTCGCTAGTAGACCCACTTTTTCGACACTCTTCTACAACCAACACCGGTTTATTAGGAACGATTTTTTCTAGAATTTCTCTTCTAGGTAATGGAGAAAGCCATCGCAAATCGATGAGCTTGATATTGCCTTGAGGCGTTAGAACTTTAAACCGTTCAATGGCTTGCATTGTTAAATAAGTACCATTGCCGTAGGTCACAATGGTTAAGTCGACCGCTCGATCTGGATGGATCGTAACCTCACCGCATTCACCGAGTGGGATGCTTTTTTCTAAAGATGGGCAATGAAACGACCATTTGCCATCTCCTTTTTCAATTAAGTCTTTTGTCATATACAACGCAATCGGTTCCACAAAGACTACAATTCTTTGCTCCTCTGCAGCTAAACGCATGCATTCTCTTAGCATCAGTACGGCATCGTGCCCATTGGAGGGGACAGCTAAAATAACTCCTGGTAAGTCACGAAAGACAGTAAGCGAATTGTCATTATGAAAATGTCCACCAAATCCTTTTTGATAAGCAAGCCCTGCAACACGAATGACCATAGGATTTGTAAACTGTCCTTGTGAGAAAAATGAGAGTGTGGCGGCTTCACCTCGAAGCTGATCCTCAGCGTTGTGAAAGTAGGCAAGAAACTGAATTTCTGGAATCGGAATGATTCCGTTTTGTGCAAGTCCGATTGCGGTTCCTAAAATACTTGTTTCATCAAGTAAGCTGTCAAACACTCTTTTTTTACCAAATTTTTTCTGAAGGCCGGTTGTGACGTGATAAACACCCCCTTTTTTTCCAACATCCTCCCCAAATAGAACGGTTTGAGGATACTTCATCATTAAACACGCAAGCTCCCAATTAAGGAGCTTTGCCATATGTTGTTTTTTTTCAAACTGATTCTTTTCTTTCTCAAAATAGGTAGGATGAAGTTGAGTGATTTTATCATCTGGATTCTTAAACACAGTCGATTGTTTCAAAGGAATCACTGAACTCATCACCTCTTGAGCTGTCCTTAGTTTTGGACGCTTGGAAGCGACTTCAGCAATTTTACGAATTCGAATCTTAGTCTTTTCATAAAGAGTTTTAATTTCATCTGCTGAAATCCAGCCTGTCTGAATTAAGTCTCTCGCTGTATGAAGTAACGGATCCTG
>CAYLWK010000429.1:0-3290 GCA_964387255.1 uncultured Oligoflexia bacterium | reverse complement strand
CCAGCTAAACGATCGAACTCATTCGGGTAATTCATATAAAATGCCATCACGCCAAACTTTGGCTTAATGGCCGGTGGGACGAGTCGTGCATTAAAAAAATAAATGCCTTCGGGCGTTTTTAGATCGCCTTCTTCCTCTTTATCGCCTTTAACCAACCCGATCGTTGTTCGATAACTATTCACTGTTTTATACTGATGCTCTAGGTATTGAGCCACTTTGAGCTCATTGTTTTTTTTATCCACCAGAATCACAGTCGGAACCTCTGCCCTAGCTCCTCCAGCGGTCATCAGAAAACATATCCAAGCGGAGGTGATGAGCTTCCACCGCCTTATTTTAACTATTTCCAAATCGAAAGCTCCACACTTTGCGTAATGCCTCAAAAACAATTTTTCGACTCATCTTTGAGTGACCGACTTTTCGATCCTCGAAAAGGATTGGAAACTCAACGAACCGAAATCCTTTCTGATAAGCTCGATATTTTAGTTCGATTTGAAAAGAATATCCATCTGAGCGAATCGTGTCCAACGAAATGGCACGCAAAACTTCTGCTCTCCAACCATTAAAGCCCCCGGTAAAGTCATGAATCGGAGCCCCTAAAATAACGCGAGAATAAAAGCTACCGCCTCGGCTAATGATCTTACGAATCAACCCCCAATTTTTTGTCCCTCCGCCTGAAACGTAACGCGAGCCAATCACAAAATCGAATTTCTCCAGATTTTCAAGCATGGGCTCCAGATATGCGGGACGATGTGAAAAATCAGCATCCATCTCAATACACGCTTCAAACCCCTTTTCAAGTCCCCACTGAAATCCTGCAACATAAGCAGATCCCAGTCCTAGCTTACCCTTGCGATGGAGCACATGGAGACGCTTTTCCGATTGAGCGATTTGATCTGCAATCTGGCCTGTTCCATCAGGAGAACCATCGTCAACAATCAAAAGCTCCACTGGATGCTTTTCCAGGTGCTGCGCTGTGATTGCTAATACTTCACGAACGATCGAAGCGATGTTTTCTTTTTCATTATAGGTAGGAATGATGATGAGCGATTTCATTTAAAAAGGAATATCATCCTCCGTGAACGCTGGTTCTTCTGATCCCCCACCCGATGAGGCTTGAGACTGTGCCAAAGGACCTGGAGAATGAGATGGGCCTCCAGATTCAGAACCAAATGCTGACGCTGGACCTCCATAATCTTGCATTCCAGAATCAGAATCTGCTCGAGCGGATCCACCTCCTAAAAATTGAACATTTTGAGCGACAATCTCTGTTGTGTAACGCTTATTCCCACTTTGATCTTGCCATTGCCGGGTTTGAAGTCTCCCCTCAACAAAAACCTGTCTTCCTTTTTTCAAGTACTGGGCTGCATTTTCAGCTTGCTTGCCCCACACCACCACTCGATGCCACTCGGTTCGCTCTTGCTTCTGGCCACTTTTATCAACCCAGTTTTCATTCGTTGCGACATTTAACGTGGTGACCCCAGCCCCTCCCTGCGTGTAACGAAGCTCTGGATCTTGTCCTAACCTACCAACAATCATGACTTTATTTACTGACATGAAAGGAAAGTAGCTCTACGCACTAAATCCTGTCAAGCACACTGCAGTCGACGTCTCTAAATCAAACTTGATAAAAATATAAAAGTCAGGAAAATTGAGTCTAAAACTAAAATCCCCTATAGAACGGCGCATTAAAACTAAGCACCTGAAAAAAGCGGTTTAAAACTCAAGAGTCCTTCGGTAGCTTCATGCTGAACGTTTCATAAAAACAGGAGCACTTCATGAAAACAAAAGCCTACGCCAATCATGCAGCAGATCGACCCTTTGAGCCATATGAATTTGAACGACGCTCGGTTGGACCTAGGGACATTGGCATTGAGATTCAATACTGTGGCATTTGTCATTCTGATATTCACACCGCACGAAGTGAGTGGGGACCTGCATTTTATCCCTGCATCCCAGGACATGAGATTGTTGGAAAAGTGGTTTCCGTTGGAAAAGAAGTGGAGCGTCACGCCGTCGGAGATACAGTCGGAGTTGGCTGTTTAGTAGATTCCTGTCGCACCTGTGGCTCTTGTAAGGAAGGTTTGGAGCAGTACTGTGAAAACGGTTGGACAGGCACTTATAACTCTGCTTTGAACGATTCCGGTGACTACACCAAAGGGGGATACTCTACTTACATTGTGACCGATGAACGCTTCGTACTATCAATTCCAAAGAATCTAAATCTCCCTGCCACTGCTCCGCTCTTATGCGCTGGCATCACGACCTATTCTCCTTTGAGACATGTCGGACTCTCTAAAGGAGATCGGATAGGGGTCATGGGATTGGGCGGGCTTGGTCACATGGCAGTTAAAATAGCTCACTCCTTTGGAGCTGAAGTAACAGTGCTTTCCCATTCTCCTCACAAAAAAGAAGACGCACATCGCCTAGGGGCAAATCATTTTGTTTTAACTTCCGATGAAACTCAGACAAAACCAATTGAAAATCATTTTGACTTCATTTTGGACACTGTTTCAGCAAAGCACGACCTCACTTCCGCTTTAGGCTGGTTGAAGCGGCAAGGTACTTTAATCATGGTGGGTGCCTCTGATCAGCCTTTGGACCTTGCTGTTTTCCCTTTAATCTTCAATCGAAGAAAAATAATGGGGTCATTAATAGGAGGCCTTCCGGAGACTCAAGAGATGCTGGATCATTGCGGAAAACACAATATCACAAGCGATATTGAACTGATCGAACCCAACGCTATCAATCAAGCCTATGAAAGGGTCCTGAAAAGCGATGTAAAATATCGCTTCGTGATTGACTGTCAGAAATTTTAAACCAGCCTAGTAGTGCATGGTCTCTTAGGAAAAATGTGCTTCTCTTGATCGGGATGATTCACTTTCTCGGTCGAACGAAGATGCATGAAATTTTTCTGATGACTGTGGATCAATTTCGTTTCGATCTTCTTTTATGAACTCAGAATCCGATTGCACCGCATTATTTTCATCTCCGGGATACGGAATTCCTTTTTCTTTAAACTTATTTCTCCAAAATTTTTGAATCTCACGTTTTGCCTTGGGAACGTCTGTCAAATACAAATACGGATCAAACCCACATTGATCACAAGCCACTTTGCTTCTTATGTAAAGACGATAAAACAGCTCATAAGCAGTCCAGATCGGAACAAAAGAAACAACGCCCCTCCACTTAAACCACTGCCAGGTAAATAGGGTAAACAAAGCAGCAGATAAAGACACTTGAAAAACCCTGATCAAATGATCTGGCCGTGGCGCATAGGGTAAACGCCTCGG
>CAYLWK010000428.1:0-4869 GCA_964387255.1 uncultured Oligoflexia bacterium | reverse complement strand
TTTCCCCAGTTGCATGAAACACTCGACCTGCTGTCATCAAGGCACTTCGATCATTTCCTCGCTTCCCAAGATACTCAAACAAATGAGCTGAACGCTCCCATTGCCCAAGGATCAAAAACTGAGTTGCAACAGATCGCATTGACTCCAATGCATTTTTACTTTTGGAAAATCTATTCTCCCATGCAAACACTAGCCGCTGTGCTTCAGAAAACTCATTGCTTTTTAAATAGGCATCGAGAGCATTCTGATAGGCTTTCTCAGCTAGTTTCTGGGAATTGCTTCGCAATGCAAAGCTTTCATATGCGGCTGCAGCTTTTAAGTAATCATTTGACTTTTCATAAACCAGGATAGATCCAATTCTTAGGTCTTTTCTAATTTCACTCATTTTTTTTGAAAGTTTTGATTTATTTTTAAGCTTATCAAACGCCATCAGTTTTTGATTTTGTTCCAACTCCTGAGTTACTTCTCTTAAGTTGGTCACTCGATCAAAATAAACTTCAGACTTTGCTTGTTTTGGAGATGGCACTCGATCTTCAAGCGTCTGCAATAGGAGCAACGCTGCAATCTGCCCATCTTTACTCTGTGGTCGTTTTTTAATGATCTTTCGCGCTCTCTCCTGGCTCTCTTCCAAGGTACTGGGATAACCCGCCAGAATCTGAGCTGATTTTAATTCAGCCTCCTGGGCTTCTTCTGATCCTGGTATGGTTTCGGAAAGCTGATCGCTTGCTTGAACGAATTGACGTTCTAAATCGCTAGGACCAAGACTCTTCCTTTGTTGGTTTTTGCCTTTTTGGTTCCTCAACTTAATAGAGTCCCAGAGACTTTGAGCCCAAAGTGCTCCAGCTTCTTTGGAGTACCTCTGATCATTGCGTTGAAGGACATCTCGGTAAAGTTCAGCGGATTTTCTTGATTGCCCAGAAGCTTGGTAAATCTCCGCCAAATACATTTTGATTTCATTCGATTCACTCGAATCAGGCTCTAAAAAGTACTTCATGTAGGCTTCATAGTAACTTTGAGCCCTCACACGATCTTTCTTTCGTTTGCTTTTCCTATACTGGGTATGAAATCCGGTGGCCTTTCTTCGAATCATTGACTTGAGTTTTTTATAGTGAGGCGATTCCCTAACCTCTCCTTTTAAATTCATTGTTTGCAATCGCTTGATAGCATTCTGATATTGGTTGCGTTTTATTTCTAACTCAACTAGGTGAACGGCTGTTTCAAAACGAATTTCTGGAGCTCCCTCAGTTTTCAAAATAGCTTCATAAACCTGAATAGCTTTTTTAGGTTTGGCAGTTCTTTCGTATTCAGCCCCTAAAGCTTTTAAAATCTTTGAAAATTTCTTTGGATCATCTGAATGTTCACGAAAGTAAGCAATCGCTTGATCAACTTGACCTCTTTCTGTCATGAAAATTGCAAGAGCTTGAAAAGCCTCTTCAGAGACTGAGATAAATTTTTCGTCATTTTTCTTCGATTCAGAAACGGCTTGCTTCATCACTTGAATAGCTCGACTATAGCGTCGAGTTCGATAATAGGACCAGGAGAGTCGATACAAGACTTCCGGTAAGACTCCTAACTTTCGTGCATCTTCGCCTCGATCAATTACTTTATTAAAATAGCCAATGGCTTTTCGATAATTTCGTTTCTCATAGGCTTCGTTCCCCATCTCCCGATAGGCCTCAACAGCGAATGAAGTCCTAGGGTACTTTTGCAATAGCTGACGATAATAGCGTTTGGATTTTTTTTGGTTGCCTAACTCCTCGTGGTAGAAGGCTAGAAAATAATAAACATGATCCATCTTCTGATAGGGAATCTTGAGCTCTAATAGAGCTTCACTTGCTTCAATACCTTTTTTTAAATACTTTTTTGATTGTGTTCTATGAATTCGACTTCCTTTTCTTCCAGAATCAAGCCTCTTTTGGTGAACTCTTCCCTCTAATAAAAATGTAGCTCGGTAAGATTCAAGATAACTTTCTGCAAGTCGAAAATAAAGCTCAGCTCGTCGATTCTTTGGAAGACGTCTTCCCAGAGCCACTCTGATTTGCCTTACTTCTGCTTCCCTCAACTCTCGAAGCTTTTCTTCTTTCTGAGTTTCTACACTTCGAAGCTCACGGATAGAATAAGCATGCCCCTGTTCAGGCAGAATAAGAATCCATAGGAATGCTAAAACAACTTTGATCATACTTTTTATCACCTACGACGAAGAAGCTTGACTACATTCAGATTCTAGCCCAAAAACATAGTCTCCAATTTCATCGTTCCAAAATTCTCCATTGAAAGACCAATAATACTGATAGTCTCTACGTTCTGGCTCAATATTGCCTCGAAATCTTTCCGCAACAGGAGTTCGATTAAACGCTAGCTTTTCTTTTGCACGAGAAATCATTTCAAGTTTAATAAAGCTCATCATCTCAAAATCAGCGATTAATTTTTCATGGTAATCTAAGAGTGAGTTCTTTACGAACACTCCACCTAATAAACGAATGGTTTTTCTTCTCCAGTTTAACACAAGGTTCAAAAACCCGGGGAAACCTTCCCCTTGACGGTGTGACACACCAGAATGAAATCGATCAAAGTTTCTAATCGCAAGTCTTTCACGAGTTAGGTCTTTTTCAGCTTCAACAAGATTTTGAAAATAGGGGCTTCTTACAAACCTATTTAGAACTCGATGAAAAACATTCCTTGTATGAAGTCGATCATCCAAAGCTCTCTTACCTGCTTCATAAAAAGATCGATACCCATTACGGTTTCGTTCAACGTAACGCTTGATACGAACTCCAACATTTTTATATTTTCGATTGAAGAAGTTAATAACCTCATTCGTATCTTTATACAGACAAAGATTCATATAGGCCTGTGCAGTTAGAACTTCTACTTCGGGATTATAAACAAACTTCAATGAAGGGCTTTTATAAGAGACCAGCCGACCTAAAGTACGATTGTAGTTTCTTTGAGCAAATGCAGCCCATCCTTGCTCAAAAAGTATGTCAGTCCAAACGAAAGAATTTTTACTAAGTTTATCATAAGCAATATCACTTTCTTTGAATTGCCCCATTTGATAAAGCGTCCGTGCCTCTCCCGCAATACATCTTGAATTCAGGTCTTTTGCTTCTTCTTTCTTTTGATGAATCCAACGTTCAGTGTGATACTTCCCTGGTGAATCTAAATTCCCTAATGCAACATCTGATTCTTTTTGGCATTGTCGAAAGTAAGAAAGTGCGACTTGATCATTCCCAGAAAGTGCATTTGCTGTTCCTAAAAGCTGAAGAGCATAGGGATAAAGTGCACTTGAGCTTTGAACTTCTCCTAAAATAGAACTTGCTCGCTTTGGTTTTCCCGCAAGAAGAACTTGTTTACCAAGATTATAATAAAAAGCACTTAGATTGCGTGAGTCATAATCTTGAGCTTGAGTATGTTTAATTAGAAAGTTCCTAAGTAAATCAGGACCGACACTAAATAGAAGCTCTTCTGTTTGCGTCAAAACACGACGAATATCAGCGTTACTTCCTGTTTGAAGCGTTCTAATAAAAAAATAAGATGCTGAATGGTGAAGACCAGATTTAATGAGTCCGAGGGTCACCCATGAATACGCTCTTGCACGAGTGCGACGATCTCCACCCGTTGCCGCAAATGCAAACCGTGCTGCTTTAAAGTACTCTCCTTTTTTGTAAAGCTCTCGCGCTACAAAAAGCTCACCTTTTGGAGCCGCTGCTGTTGCAACCGTCACGGCCGGCAAAGAGCAGTACAGAGCTAAAACAAAAAGCTGATTTATAGCTTGAGCGCAACGCCGAGGTTGAAACTGAAATTTGATACCCACGCACTCTCCTCATTTTTGGAATTCGACACGGCTTCAGCGTTATAAATAGTTCCTAAGATATCCATCCGGATGATAAAACTTCGAGACACATGAAAAAGATGTCCAGTCCCTAAATAAAATGCCGTGCTCGAAGCAGTAACAAAAGAAGAAGGATCATTCGCATCGGTTCGTGTATCGATGCGAAGATTGACCATCCCTGCTCCTGCCGAGAAAAACCAATCAAAATAAAGAATCTGATTGAAAACATTGATTTTCGCGTACCAAGGACTCCAGTTCAAAGTAACACCATAGTGATCGGTGATCTCTCGAATGTTCGGAATGATTGTGGAACCTGTTGCAATTAAGTTTCTAAGCGTCACTGAATCGGAGTTAAACAGTTTTGAATAGTGAAGCTCAAATCCCCAATCCTCAGTAAAATAATAACTGAGTCGAGGATCTAGATTAAAAGATGACTTATAAGTACCGGTAATGCCTCGTCCAACCAAGGCACTAATCATCAGTCGATTTGCTTTTTGGAACTTCCTATTTTGAAGCACATAGATCTTTTTATCTGGATCAAGCCATTGAAAACTATACTCAGTGTCCCCTTGCTCAGATACTGACGCAGGTCCTCTTGAAGCATCCTCTGCTTCCGCAGACCAAGCAAGTTGCACGGAGAAGAAAACACAAAAAAGAGCAAGACTCCATTGAAGTAGCTGACGCTGTTTTGACTCGACTCCCAATCCTTGGTGCACAAAAAACTCCCTGCGCTTATTGTAACCGGAGTTTTGATCTCAGGCAAAGCACAGAATCAAAGTTTAGGATTTTGAAAAGCTTGACCGCTCGGGCAAAAGTTCAGCATCTCACACTTCAAACAATGGTTGCCAGGCTTTGCGTCTCTCCCTTGCTTTTCGTCTTGTAAGGCCTGTCGCACGCCTTCGTGAAGCGAACTGACTTTTTCCTGAAGCTCTGCATTATTCCAAGAAGGCAATAGGAGGGTCTTAGTTTCTTTTGGAGTGATTTTAATCAAAGCAGTTTGAGTACGATGACGAGCCTTTGGCTCGAGTTGACCTAAA
>CAYLWK010000427.1:0-3338 GCA_964387255.1 uncultured Oligoflexia bacterium | reverse complement strand
CGACCTCATTTAACTCAACTAAATCCGTTGTGTCTTTCACACCCCAAAAACAGTCTTTAGTGTATAAAAATAGTATGTTATACTCAAAGAAACTGTGTAGAAACTGATGCTGGTCAAGCTTAGGCGCTCGAAACGTCGAGACTCCCTGAA
The DNA here is from genome assembly GCA_964387255.1 of uncultured Oligoflexia bacterium. Taxonomy (GTDB): domain Bacteria; phylum Bdellovibrionota; class UBA1018; order UBA1018; family CAUJDS01; genus CAYLWK01. The sequence continues at coordinate 3,188 of CAYLWK010000427.1, read as the reverse complement.
GCAAGAGAAGTTGTGTTAAGAGTAGTGTGGAAGCGAAACGATGAGTCAAAAAAAATCAATCCTGATCCCATCTCAGCTTTTAATTCCCTATGAAGAGGCCTCTACGGCGCTTATGACTGCTCTAGAGCAGACACCAACGCCTGTGGTCTTAATTTCGGGAGATCGCCTCAGCGGCAAAACCACCTTTTTAAACCAACTTCAAAAAACCCTTCAAAAAGATCATCCAGAAACCTTCCCTCTCATTGAATTTCAAGATGACCTCGATCAATCGCTTGATTTAGATTCTAGGATTGAGTCGTTTATCCATCAAACCCATCCTGAAAAATCGATTTTGATTGCAACCGTAGGAAGCACAGAGTCGATTCGTCCAGACTTACTCGTCGATGCCTATGTCTACCACCACGAGGGGATGACCACCTCGATGCTCAGGGAATTTTTAAAGGCTAAAAAAATCTTACTCGAACCAGATCTTCCAAAAGATTGGGCGGAGAAAATTTTAAAGGTCACCCAAGGAAATCCTCACACCATTAAAGTATTGGCTTCTTATCCCATTCGGGAGAAAAGAAAGCTCAATATCTTAGACGTTCGATACAACGGCTACCTCGCTTCGGGATTTACCTGGAGAATGATCAAGCACACCCCAGAATATAAAAAAATAAAAGCTGAGCTTCAGGCGCTTTCCCAATCAGATGAAAGTCTTAGTCAAGCAACAAAACTTTTAAAAGAAAATGCTGAAGATCTCCTTTATAAAGGAGATATCGAGTTCTTCGTTACGATCTATGAAAAACTCTGCCTCCACTTAAGCCCACTTGAAAATGCAGATTATTTAAGGAAGCTTTTTTTGTTTTTCAAAAACAATTCTATTTTAAATGTCGTAGAAACACTTAAGGCCAGCAAGAAGTTCGCCGATGAAGACCATGATTTATTTGAATGTTATCGCTCTATTGCATTAAACCAGCTCTTTAATACTGTAAAAGCAAGAGAAATTTCAACTAAACTTATCAATCAGAAAGGACTCCCACCTCTTTACCGATATCAAATTATTGCTGCCTATATATTAACTTGGGGAGCAAATTTAGAGTATAACCGTAAAAACCACGTTGAAGAGCTTGATTTAATTGAAACTCAAATAAAAATTCCAATGGCTCTCAAAGCCTATCGTAAATTTATGGAGCTATCGGGATTGTGGGATCGAGACAGTCTTAACCCACACATCTACGACTGCATGAAGCAATCTATATACCTATTCGAGGAAAGTGGATGTAAAGCAGAAGCAGTCATCGTAACTGCAAAAAACACAAAACAAAGTTTTTATGGTCTTTCTGCCGATTCGATTAAAGCGAGAGAGAATTTTCTCCATTTAGCTCGCTTGAACTCTAAAGAGCCGTTCATTGATTTTCTACTCCTAGACGGCTACTACTATAACTTTGATGGAAAGTTTGGATTAACTAAAAAACTCTTATCCACTTGGAACTTGCCATACGATCAAGGTTTTGAACTAAATGCTCTTTCTATTATTCAAGTCTATCTAGATGTGCATACGTCTATTTTTGAAAAAAACAGACAGCGTTTATCGACGATTTTCAATTATCTTCTAAATCATCAAATTTATCGAGATAATTGTAAATATGTAAAATATTATGAGTACCACCGCGAACTTTTAAAGATCTTTTTAACTAAAACCTCTGATCAAAATCCTTATCAAGACTTGATTAAACGTCTTCTTGAAGAAGATCCTTATTGGCATATCGATCTTGGCACTGAATTCTCAATGACCTGTAGAGACGCTTACTTCAAGTATGATTTTTCTCCCCTGTTTGAAAGTTTGAAAAAATATCTTTTAAAACAAGGACCTAAGGAATATCAGATCATCTGTAGTTCTGAGATTGGATATTACTTCTTCTTTAAAGAAGACTTTAATGCTGCAAAAAAACATTGGGAAACTGCTAATCAAATGATTCCAAAAGGAGAACGGTTATTCAATTATTGCCAAAGCCTTTTAGGACTAGCTCTGTTCGATATTAAAAATCAGGAATTTAGAAGCGCTCTACAGAAAATCAATACGATCGAATCACTTAAAAAAGAACTCCCTTGGGAAACGCATCACCATGAATTTTATTTTATTCCTTTAATTCGTGCGCTCTGTTCAAAACGAAGAGAAAGTCATCTCTTACTTGAGCTTCGTAAAATTCCAAGAAATCACCCTTATCGATATTTTTTCCAACTTTGTTTTCCTCAAATCGACTCGTCAGAGTTTTCAGAACTTAATCTTTCCTCAGCACAACGTGAGTATGTTCAAAAAATGCTTTTCATTCTTGGTGTCGATGCTTATCGACGTATCCGAGTCACCACTGCCACATCTCAATCGGTGATTCCAAAAGCTGAAATGAAACCCATCCAAAAGGGCGAGTATGATCTCATCATCGATCAAACTCAACGCAGTCTGAAAGTGAATGATCAGAAAAAGAAAGTTGAAGAGAAAACAGTACTCTTAGAGCTTTTAGGTATTTTGATTCAAAATGCTGGAAAACATCTCTCCAAAGAGGAGCTAACTGCGTTGGTCTGGAAAGAGCGCTATAACCCTTTGGTGCATGACACTCGAATTTATTCTGCCATTCGGCGCCTTCGAGCTCTTTTAGGTCCACTAAAGAAATTCATCGTCACCGGTGCTGGTACCTATCAAATGAATAGCGGCTTGAATTTTTGTCTTATGGAGCCGATAGATCGACGCTCTGACCTCACAGATAAACAAAATTGGATCCTGTCTTATGCAGAAAAAAATGGCACGATCGATCGGAAGACAGTTCAAGAAACCCTAAGAATTGGCTCGACCTCTTCCAAATCAGAACTCAATCGCCTGGTTGAGATTGGACTTCTCAGGAAAAAAGGCGATGGCAGAAGCACTTCCTATCATACCCTATAAAATCAACCTGAGCGTCAGAGTGTGTCGCAATTGACCCAAAATTCCTTATAATTTCAATGACTTCAATTTGATTCCAAGCGTTAACTTATAGTAAACTATAATTATCTGGTATTCATAAAGCCAGATCTAGGGGGATTTATGGGTTTTCGAAGCCTCGGGGGATCGGTCTCTGCGATTGTGATCGCTCTCACTTTTTCAGTACTGACACTTTCCCAACCTTCATGGGCTCAGCAAATAAAACAAAGCGACGAATCTGCTACCCATG
>CAYLWK010000426.1:0-3153 GCA_964387255.1 uncultured Oligoflexia bacterium | reverse complement strand
TGAGATGAGTTTTGAAAGAACAAAGTGGAGAATCATTGGGTTTTTTTCGGCTACAAGGTGCTCTTGAGCTAATTTTACAAAAGTCTGTGCCGGGAGTCTTGAGTGAAAGGTATCTCTCCAGAGCTCATGCCAGATCTGAAGTCGAGTGAGATCATCTTTGATTTTTGAAAGATGATTTAAAAGCCATGTGATCGCTTTTGAGTCAAATTCAAGCGCAATAAATCCATAATCATCTTGATTGGCAAAAACAAAGTCAGGACACTCAATGGGCGACTTGAGTTGAAGTTTCTGGGTTTTTTGATCAATGACAGTATCTACTTTGGAGATCAGCTGAGCGGGTTGCCCTTTCTTGGACTGATAAAAACCAATATTTACCCGGTGAGAACGCATGGGTTGATCAAGTCGTTTTGGAAATTGCAGCTGCCCTTGAGTGAGTTTGACTTCAGACACCTTCTGATCTTGATCACATGCATATGAAACGCGCAGGGTGTTCGTTCCTGGGGACAAGAGCCACTGGTTTTTCCAAGAAGTTAGGTCGCGTTCTGCTGCTTTCGAGAGATGAGAAATAAAATCCTCAAGCTCTGTATTTTGAAATTCAAATGCTTTGAAATAAGTTTGAAGTCCTTGGGCAAAATGCTCTTCTCCCATGAGAAAGAAAATCTGCTTTAAAACAGACGCTCCTTTTCCATAGGTGATTCCATCGAAAGAAGCAAAGGCTTGATCGGTGTTTTTAACGGTAGCTTTGATGGGATGACTTGAGGGAAGTTGATCTTCATAATAAGCCCACCGTTTCATATCTTTAAAAAAGCTTTGCCATACTCCTTGAAGGCCAATCTTTTTGGTGACAAATTCATTTGCCCAAGCAGCTGCAAAAGTAGCGAAACTTTCATTTAACCATAAATCGTTCCACCAACGCATAGTGACTAAGTTTCCAAACCACATATGTGCCATTTCATGGAGAATCACATCTGAGCGATCAATTCTCATTTCATCAGTCACTTTAGAACGAAAAATAAACCGCTCTGAGAAGGTCACAGCCCCGACATTCTCCATCGCTCCCCAATTAAAATCTGGAACAATCAATTGGTCGTATTTTTGAAAAGGGTAGGGGTATCGAAATTTCTTCTCAAAAAATGAAAGTCCAAGGCGAGTGATTTGAAACCATTCTCTAGCATCTACAAAATGCGCAAGCGATTTTCGTGCAAAAAGGCGAAGAGGAATTTTTTGATAGCGTGATCTCCATTGATGAAATTCGCCTGCATGAAGCGCAAAAAGATAGGTGCTAAAACGTTTTGTTTTTTTGAATTTCCAGTAGTGGAGGTCGTCTTTTTCTTTCTTTTCTTCAACAATCCCATTAGCTATCACAGTCCAAGCTTTTGGAGCCCAAGCAGAGACTTGATAAGTTCCTTTTAAGTCTGGCTGATCAAAGCAAGGAAAAATATGATTTGCGTAGTAAGGCTCAAGATTAGAGTAGAGATAAATTTTTTGATCTACAGGGTCTTGGAACCGATGAAGTCCATTGCCCGTGGAACTATAGGCTCGTGCATAAGTCACTTCAAGTTGGTTGAGACGAGGTTTTAAGTGGCTTACCGGAAGCGTAATGCGGTGATTTTTATAAAGACTGGTTGAAATTGAAGTGCCATTGAGCGTTATGGACTCGATGGTGGCGTCGTTGAGATCCAAAAATAAGCGTTCTTTTTTCGGGAGTTTAAGAAGTTCAAAGTCAATTCTTGCTTTTGCCTTGAATTGGTCTTGAGTTTTATCAAAATGAAACTCAAGTTGGTAATTGGGTTTTTCTACGAGCTTTGATCGTTTCTCTGCTTGAGTTTGCGTTAGCTGATGCGTCGTTGATGAAGCTTCAGCCGTCTCAAAAGGCGAGTTCAAGGTAAACAAAGGAAGCCCTCCAAAATAAATGATGACAAAAAAAAGGTTCAGCCGTTTGAGCATGAGCTTTCCTCTCCACTGAGAATAAAAGACAATTGATGACAAGAGAAGTTTAGGGGGCTTTAGGTTTAGGTTCAATGGGTTTTGCACTGACATGAGAAAGATAGGCCTTCAATTCCTCAATCGACTCTACGATGTCATCTAGAGCACGGTGCGTATTTTTCTTTTCAAACTCAATCCCGTAACGATTGACGAAAACCTCTTTGAAAGAGCTGATGTCGACAATCCGATAGTGAAGACGAGACGCCAGTTTTGGCATTTGTGCGTCAATAAAGCGTTTATCGTTTCCAACTGAGTTGCCAGCAATCACCACACGCTCATCAGGAGCGTAGTGTCGATCAATGAGCTCAAGGAGTTCTTTTTCCACCTCGTCAAGCGGTTTTCCTTTAGCAACTGCCTTCGTAAGTCCACTTTCCCCATGGGTTTTAGTGCACCATTCATCCATCGCATCGAGGTATTTTTGTTCTTGGAATACGACTTGATGATATTCATCAAGTTTTTTGAAATTCCAGTCCGTGAGCATGACAGCCACTTCAATAATTCGGTGGGTTTGGTCATCCAAACCGGTCATTTCCAAGTCGATCCAAAATAAAGGTTGCATGTCTTTCAGTCGTAGTTGAGGAGAGGGGAGATCGTCAATCGAGGAATGCTCGGAAGAGCTTTTTTACTGAAATTCAGTGCTTCGGTTTGACTATTTTGCTTGCGCCGGTGCCTTAGAATCGAGTAAGACCAGCGTTATGACTGACAAAAATATTCCAATTGAGAAGGTGCGTAACATCGGTATTTCTGCTCACATTGATTCGGGGAAAACGACCCTATCAGAGCGGATTCTTTTTTATACGGATAAAATTCATAAGATTGAAGAAGTTCGAGGAAAATCAGGCGTTGGCGCCAAGATGGACCACATGGAGCTTGAGCGTGAAAAAGGGATCACGATTCAGTCTGCAGCCACCTATACGGAGTGGAAGGGAAATAATATCAACTTGATTGACACTCCCGGACACGTCGATTTCACAGTCGAGGTAGAACGAGCTCTTCGAGTACTTGATGGAGCCGTCCTAGTGCTCTGTGGTGTTTCTGGTGTGCAGTCTCAGTCGTTGACCGTCGACCGTCAAATGCGACGTTATAAAGTGCCACGGATTTGTTTCATCAATAAGCTCGATCGAGCTGGCGCGAATCCGGTGCGTGTTTCAGCCATGATTCGAGATA
>CAYLWK010000425.1:0-4046 GCA_964387255.1 uncultured Oligoflexia bacterium | reverse complement strand
CATTTATTACAACGCCAAGTTTGAAATCCAACAAGCTTATTCCCCCTCAGATTTAGCCATACGAGATACGAGTCTTTCGGACACAACAGTTTTTTATTTTCAAGGCTTCGACCAAAATCCTGATCGATTCTCAATTGAAAAAGCATACGATTATTTTAAAAGCTTAGAAACAGGCGCCCCATTTGGAAAAATGATGGGTCGATTTGCAAAACTTCTCAGGTCAAATCAAAAATCTAAATCACTGGAACAATGGCAAGACTTAGTTGTTGAAAAAGAGCCCTTTCGTTCTAGTACGATGGAAGTGGTTCTGATCACTTTAGAACATCTTTGGAATGAGAAGTCATTTGATAAATTAGGGACTGCATCAAAAAAACTCGTGAAACTTTATAACATAAACAAAAAAAACATTCATTCATTTGAAGCATATCCGCAAGCGCAAAGTTTATTGTTAGAAAAAGCCACTGAACTTAGAAAAATTATCTTAAAAAACAAAAAACATGGAGCAATTGCTAGCCTCAGTCAGCCACTTGCCGATCTCTATGACACTTTTACTAAAATCGTCAAAGAAACTGATCCTCGCGTGCCTGCAGTTCACTATAATTTAGCAGAAACTCTTTTTGCAATAAATCAATTTGAAAATTCAACTCAACACTATCGATGGATAGTTGATCATTGGCAAAAAGACTGGCAAGTCAAGAAAGGGGTTCAGCTAGAAAACTCTAGTCTTAAGGCCATAGCCAGTCGGTATGAGGTATTGAGAAAAGAAAAAAAGATACCTGAAAAAGTCAATCCTAAGTCATTTTTTGACAATGATGAAGATACACTCGATCTGGCTTCAAAAAACTGGATTGAATGGATTGACTGGCATACAGCTCGGTATCCAAAAAACTTTAAACAATTCGATAATTTTATTTTCGAAGCTAACCGAATGCTTTATACAAAAAATGCAGTAAAAAAGGCACATCAACGTCTTGTTGAGTTTGCTTTTAAGTTTCCAAAATCTGAATTTGCTATTCCATCTGCCAGCTTGGCTCTCGATACCTACTTAAAAGACAAAAACTGGACTGAAACTAGAACACTTGCTCACCGTTTCATGACTGTAAAAGACTGGAAGAAAAAACCTTTTCAAAATGATTTATTTGTTATTGCAGCAGACAGCTCTTATCAGCTCATCAAGGCTGCGTCTGAAGACTCTCAAAATGACTCTGTATTAGCTCAAACTCAGTCATTTATCAAACGATACTCTAAAAGTGATCGACTACAGGATGTTTTATTTATCGCAGGCAAGTCTGCATCAAAACTCGAAAAAAGTCAGCTCGCTCAGCAACACTTTAGAATGCTATATGAGAAATTTCCAAAATCTGAAAATGTTGGCCCTGCAATTTTGAACCATGCTCAGATCTACGAATCAAACTATCAACTTATTGGTGCTGCCAAGGATTACGAAAGGTACTTGTCTCTTCCGAAAAAACTGAGAAGCATGAGTGAATCTGAAGTCATCGATCTCAAAAAGAAGATCATGAGACTCTATTGGATATCAGCAGACACAAGCCGCTTGAGATTGACTTTAGAACGCAAAAGTTTTTGTGTACGAGACCTTGAAGAGCTCTGTGATCAGTACCAAGCTCTGATTTCAATTGAACAGCCTGTTCTTTCGCCGAAGAAATTGGTTCGTAAAGCAATAAAAGCTCCTCGTGATAATCGTCCTATCTGGGCTACTGCGGCTCTTCAGAAACAAGATCACTTTACCTTCCCCGATCGAATGCTACTTGCTAGAATTATTGCAGGTCGTTATGACGATTTACCCAGTGAAGTTCAGTTAAACTTACTTCCTTATCTCTCCGAATCATTGCCACTTGCGTTTGAGCTCAATAGACAAAGAATTAATAAATTTGCAAAATTGAAAGCCTCTGAAAAATCGATCAATCATCGTGTGAGCCTAATTAAAGAAATGGAAAACACCTCTAAAAGAGTGATGAAGCTGCCATGGGCAAGAATCCGAGCTTCAGTGATGAATCAGATTTCTGAGCTTTATTTAGACTTTTCTAAAGCACTCACAAGTCTTCCGGTCCCAAAAGGTTTACCAAAGAAGGAAATTGATTCCTATAAAGCAAGTATCATGAGCTTGATTTTACCATTTGAAGACAAAGGGCACGAACTTAGAAGCAAAGCCTTTGAAATCGCCTCAGCCAACGCCATTGAAAGAAAAGACTTTGATAAGATAAAAAATCTATTTTTTAGAGACAACCCTTCTCAAGCAGATTCAGTGACAGGTCAGTTTAAACAAATCAAAGAGATTCCAATAAACTTTAAAACATTGGATTTACTAAGTAAGAATGAAATCAAAGCTAAAACAAAATTTGATCGAACTGAGAAAGACAAAAACACTAAGGCATTTTATAAAACCCAGTGGATTCATGCAGTCAGAAAGAAAAATTGGGCACTCGTGAGCTTCATTCTGAAAGAGGCAGATGAGAAATCCGATATGGATTCGACTACCTTGAGCTTGATGCGGTCGATCACGCTTGTTCAAAGTGGCGCTCAATCGGAGGGATTAAAAGAGCTCAACGAGATTAAGTCAGATTTAGGTGAAGCTTATCAATCACAAGCATCGGTGATTTTGCTTTCTCATTATCTTTCAACCTACTCAAAAGAAAAAACAAGAGACCTTATTGAATCACTCGAAAACGAAGCACCTGGTCATTTGCTGAAACAAACAGTTGGCTCACGCTATGAGGCATTTTTAGTGGGTTATGGCGCTCTGTGGACACAGGCATCAATTTCGGATCGAAACCAAAATGATCTTTTACTCATTGCTCAAAAATCACGCTCTCTCGATATTGCTCAATGGGCCAAAAAAGAGCTGCGAAAATTTCACGAAGTTGCTCCAAAAAAAGCAGCGAAGCGTGAATTAGCAAACGAATAGCCCTAAATCTCCCCTTTTTTCTGAATCGTTGTTTTTCCTAGCCGAATGTAAGCTAACTTATTGTTTTCATAGGATTTTTTAATCTTATAATTATTTGCTTTTATAAACAATATTAATTATTATTAACTATAGACGCACTGTGTTTATAATTAAAGGGGATTCATTATTCATGACTCATCGAAGAGATAGCCACACACTGAAATCACGCCTAAGGCACACTCTCCTCTACTGCCTGGGTGTTTTTTTCATTCTCTGCTTTCCAGCACACGCGCAAAGCCTCTTTGGAACAAAAGAACGCCAAAAAGATCTAAACTTTGAAGATCAAGTTGTTGAGGGAATGAATAAAAAACCTTATGACTATTTAAATTTATTAGGAAATAAAGACGGTAAAAATCAAAATTCCAGACTTTACGAAAAACGAACACATTTTAAGCCTGAAGTTAAACAAACTGTCGAGGAGCTTCGTTACTTTAAATGATTCCTCAAACAACTCCAACACCAAAGACGAAAGTTAAAAACGCCTCTCACAAGAAAGAGTCTTTACTCGATCGTGAGCGAATCGTCATTCAGCTTGGTGTTCGTAGTAAAAATTTACCCGCAGCTTATCAAACTCTTATTTGGAATCCAGCTGATCCCATCGCCTTAGGGCACCCTCTCCAGTGGTTTTGTGAAAAAACTCAAAATGGAATTCGCATCCGCAATGTCAACCTTGCACTCGACACTGTTACAAAAAACACAACAGTAGAGATCTCAGAAGACCAGCTACTCAAAAAAGGTTTTGAAATCAAATTACCCAAAATATCAAAATCATCTCACCTAGATTATTTCCTAAGACTTCATCCAACTCAGTCGTTTTCCCCCGTCTTTGAACAAACACCTGAGAACACAACAAGCACTCTCCACATCTATACTTGCCTGGGTTCTTGGATTAAGGAATCTCACGATTTAAAAAAGCCTTTTCATTGCTCCATTGACAAGACATAGTCTCCAAGTCCTCTCGGTACGAAACCCAGGAAGAGACCGTATCTCATGCCGTGGGTAAGAAGAAACAACTACCTAACATGGCGTTACCGTGGCCATATTGACTCGGCCATCGGTGATGACAAAAACGATGCGCGAA
>CAYLWK010000424.1:0-4539 GCA_964387255.1 uncultured Oligoflexia bacterium | reverse complement strand
TTCTTTGGTCCTCCTACTGATGACTTAAATGCACGTTCCGAAGTGGATCATCGTCGATTCGGTGTTGGGTATGAAAAAGACTGGAGTGGTAAAGATTCGCTCGTCTCAACGTTTATTCTTTCTTATCAGAGACCAGAGCGAAAGTTATTGGATGAGGCGGACCCCGGAGAAACAGGAGATTTTGAAATAGCACTGAACTCTGAGATGGTTTCATTGGGGTTCGCTCAGAGAATTGGAAGGCGAGAATCTTATCTTCAAGGAGGTTATGATTTTGACTTTGAGACTGTGAATGTAACAGATGTGTTTCGACCTCAGAATAGCGCTCTTACGCCCATGGAAAACTCGTTTAATTCAAAGAGCAGGCTTCATCAGGCTTTTTTACGATCAAGATTTACCCTCGCCTCGTGGATTGAGAATCGATCTGCTTTTCGTATGCTTAATTTTCAAGATAAAAACTGGGAGTGGGCTGGGCAGACACAATTTGACTTCAAACTCTTGCCCAGGCGATGGAATCTTTTTGCAAGAGTTTCACGAGGGGCTCGATTTCCGAGTCTTTATCAGACGGAGCATCCTCAATTTGGTCAAAAGGATCTTCTGCGCGAAGTTGTGCTTCATGGAGCGATTGGGACTGAGGTTCAGTGGAATCCCTTTGTGGTTTCAAAAGTCGAAGTATTTGAAAACCAGCTCAATGATCAGATTGATTTTTCGTTTGCTTCGGGACAGTTTGAGAACCAGACAGGTACTATCTTGGGAGTGCAATGGTCCACTCGCTTTTCTCCTGTTCCACAATGGGAACTCAATCCGAGCTATACTTGGACGCGGTCTAAAAATGAAACCCTTCAAACAGAGTTTCTACGTCAAGCACGCCATCAGGTTCAAATCGCAAATCGATTTAAGTTTTTTCAACGAAAGCTAGAGATCGAAGCACGCGCGCTTTATTTAAGTGACCGAAAAGACCGAGTGGGTTCGGGGATTGTGACGCTAGAGCCGTTTTGGGTTGCAGATATTCTAGTTGATTTTAAAGTTCACCGAAGTCTAACTTTTTTTGCACGTCTTGAGAATGTTTTTGATGAGGATTATGAAGAGATTTCAGGGTTTGGCGTTCCAGGCCGGTCGTTGTTCGTAGGAACCCAAGCTCAGTTTTAAAATCGGAACCCCACACCTAATTTAAGCTGATCTGTTTCTCGTAAGGCGAAGGGAATGACTGAAGCACCCAGAGTGATGCGATCCACTAACCCAAACAACGGGGTGCCAAAGCGGTATTCAATTCGTGCATGTAAAATGGCTTCTGTTTGATGGCCAAGCCACATTTCACCACCGCCCCCGAGCGCTAGTCCAAAGCCATAGAAAAAAGAAGGATGAAAATGCAGTAACCCACCAGCGTCAAAGACAAAGAATCGATCATTCTCGGTGGAGCCTTTAAACATCGAAACGCCAACTAAGCCACTCACAGAAAACCAAGAGAGCAGCTGATACTGAGGAAGCCAAAGCACTTGTGCGGTGTAAGTTGAAGCATCTTGTGATCTCGGCTGCGTGACCCAAAGAGCGCTTAAATCAAACGACCACACTGATGAATAGTCTCGAATGTCACAGCCCTCAATCACTGAGTAGGACTTTTGGATTTTTTTGGAGGAATTTTCCTTTTGAAAGACCCAATTTCCACTGCGCTTGCCGCACACCATCGCTCCAGCTGCTTTAAAATCACCTGAGTCATGCCAGAATTGCCAGTCGCCGTCAGGTTTGCCATCAACCCATCGCCCCGTGTCTCGTTGCGTGCCTACAGGGTACCAACGTGTCCAAATCCCATGCAGCTTTCCTTCTTTAAATGAACCCGAAGTCTCGAGAGAACCATCCGAATAATAGCTTCGATGACCTCCGTCTCGCACTCCATCTTTAAAATGCGTCTCTACGGCTTTTTTTCCATTCGAATAGTAGCCAATAAAAGGACCATGCTTTTCACCAGACTTAACGCACCATGTAGCAAAGCCCTCTGGCGGAGCAGCGCCTTTTTGAGAGGCACCGGGAGGGCAAGATTGAGCTGATGCGATGGGGATGCTTTGAAAAAAGATCCAGAAAACCACACTGCTAAGAAGTCTCATCCGCATAACGTGATTGTAACTGATCCCCTTAAAATGGAAAATACTTTAGCGATGCGAGAGGATATCAAGAAGCAAGTTTTGTTCAATGGAAGGCAGTTCAATCCATTTTTCGATAAAATCACGGATGAACTCATCACCCCCGTCACGCTCAGAAACACAGTGCGCATTTTTTAAAATGAGCGGATGGGCGTCATGAGGAGCCACACTTAAGCCGGCATGCATCATGACTTCAAGGTCATTTAAGTCATTGCCTAAATAGGCAAGTGTCTTGAACCCAGTTTCAATATCAATCGATTGATTCTCAAAATAAGTCTTCATCGAGGCATATTTATCATCCACACCATGGAGACACTCAATTCCTAATTTGTTCGCTCTTGCTTTTACGACCTCATTCTTTTCTTTTGAAAGAATCATGATTTTCAGATCGATGGATTTTTTTTCGAGATAGTTTTTTAAGATGAGTAGGCCCATTCCATCGCGTCGGTCACACTGAACAAATTCTTCTCCCTCGGCATTGAAATAGACTTTATTGTTCGTAAAAACTCCGTCGAAATCAAAAACCACGGTTCGAAACTGCTCAATGGAGGGAAGCGTTGTGATTGCCATAGCGTCTGAAGTTACCGTGTGGACACCCAATTGTCCATGGGCAGGTTTTAAAGTTTCTATTTACTGAGTTGAGTGAGCAGGGGAGTGATTGAGTTTGCAATGATGGGAAAAGTATTTTACCCCTGATAGGCTCAAAACCGGTTTTTAACGATTTAAAACGGAGTAGTTATGATTCATCCTTATCCTGGCAGCCCTTTGAGAGGATCCGAAACTTTAGATTTAGATGCAAGCAAGATCTCAGTGGTGATTATTGATCGTCAAACTCGTTTAAGTCGGCTGAGGTCGGAAGGTTTGAGGGCTATTGATGTGAACCCTTGTGGCCACATTTTGATCAAACTACGTACTGTCACTGGGCAACCTGTCTATTTTCATGTGCCTGGTGTCAATGGCCAAACGCTAAAACAAGGGTTAGTTCAAAGACCTCATCGATTGCATCACGAGGCATTCAAAGAGTATTTAATGAAGTATCCAGAAATAAACGTGATTTATGAAAGAGAGCACTGGATCACAGACCCCAAAAAACAAAGTCGAGTTAAAACCATGCTTTCTGTTTTGATGAATCAAAAATGGAACTACGACTTGATGTTTAGTAACTGCCAGTATTTCGTAGAGGCTTTATTGCAACAAGCGGGAATCACAATTGAAAGTAAGGTCGAGCGACTTGCTGGATTTGAAGCTAATTTTAGATGTCCAAGAAATGATTTTACTGAGCTAGGGATTCAATTCTAAAATGACTCCTAGAAAACTTGATCAACCTAACTGTTTAATCACCCCCCTAACCCGAATGGGAAGGGCTATCTTAGGGCTATTAGGGATATTTGCACTGATGATCGGAGTTTCATCTGTATGCATGGCATCTGAAACCCAGTTGGTTTTCACACCCGAGTACTTAAATTCTGTCAGTATGAACCCAGCTTTCCAAGTCGTGGCGGACTATCATTCTAAAAAAATATCAAAAAAGGTTTTTTTAAAACGATTGGAAAAGAATAAATCAAATCTAACAAACGATCAGTTTCCACCGATTGTTTGGGCTTGCGTGGTGACTCAAAAACCCAGACAACCCTGTAAGTTTGATCTTCGAGTGTTGGAAGCTTTGTTAAAGTCAGAAATTGATCCAAATCAAAAGATTATTCAAACTAGGCTGATTTCAGGAGAAACGCATTTCACAACGGCATTGAATGAGATGGTTCATTCAGAAAATCTAGAAGGAGTTCAACTGCTATTGAACCATGGAGCTAATCCCAATCAGAGAGATTCTTCTGAAATTGCTCCGCTTTCTATTGCGCTTCAAGCTCAAAATGAAGCTATGGTCAAGCTTCTGATCAATCAAGGTGCGAAAATCAATGAGACAGAGTTTGATTTTGCAAACTATCAATATCCAGCTTTTTTTCATTTAATAGGTAAGTCAAGCCAGGATGAGAAAATACTTACCATGGCTGTTCACTATGGAGCTGATCTTAGTTGGACCCACCCTCAAAAAGGAGATGGACTCCTTAAGTTTTCAATTGAAACTTTAAACCCAAAACTAGCTCAAATAGCACTGAAGCATGGAGCTAGAAAAGATATTTCAGTTCAGATCATTAGTCATCAACTTTCTAAAAAACCATCGGGTGAAGTGATCTCTTCAAAGTTTATTCCAAAAAAAGTATCGCTTCCAGCATTTTATCATTATCAAAAATCAAAATGGCCGAATGAGTTTAAAGAAAACAAAGAGAATCAGAAAAAAATCAAACAACTCGAGAATCTATTAGAGCTGTAAAATTCGCGAATAATTGGGTGGGCTGCTAAGGAGACTTAAACCGCAGTTTTTTTAGTCAATTGCTGTATTGCAACT
>CAYLWK010000423.1:0-2921 GCA_964387255.1 uncultured Oligoflexia bacterium | reverse complement strand
TAAAAACAGATGGAGCAATTATCAGCGAGGTAAACTATCCTGACACACCAAAATTACTTTATCCTCCCGATGAAGCGACCGTCGATTTATCAAAGTCTTTGAGGGAGGGAAGTTTTAAGTGGGAACTCAGTGATTCAGATAAAATTAAAGGTTATGAAGTCATGATCAAGGACGCTCGATCATTAGCAAAGGCCACTCGTGTGATTCGAAGTAAGCGTCCTTTGCTTTCAATGAAGCGTCTTGGACAAGGAAGGTTTTTTTGGTCCGTGCGAGCGGTGAATGAAAAAGGACTGAGGGGGCCTGCCTCTGAATCTCGCTTTATTGAGATCACGAAACCAGTGAGAAAACCAAAGCCCAAAATTACTTCTCAACCTAGAATCCTTCCAGTGAGGATTGAGTGATGAGACGAATGAATCGCTTTTTCTTAGGATTGATCTTGATTGGAGTAGGGGGTCTGATGGCGTCAGCGGGAAAAAGCTTTGCCAAAGAAGCTCGGGTCGTGACGATTCCCTGGCGTGCAGTAAAGAATGCTTATTTTTATGAGATTCAGCTTTCAAAGTCTCCAGAGATGTATCCATTAGTTTATCAAAAAAAAGTCAGAGCGACGAAAATCAAACTCAGACTCCCACCCAATACTTATTATTTTCGGGTTCGAGGAGTTCAAAAAGATAAGCGCGTTGGTCCATGGACTCAAGTGGAGGGCTTCACGGTTCATTCTACCGTTCCGAAGCTTCTTTTTCCAAAGTCGAAGCAATCGTTTCGAAAACGACTTTCTAAAAGAGGACTTCCGCTTCGGTGGGAAGAAACTGGAAAGAGAAAGGAAGTCTTGCTTGAGATTCGCGATCGAACTGGCTTAGTTTTAAATCGATCGGTGATGGGTGATCGCTATTGGTTTCGACCTCAAGAAGCAGGTCGGTATCAATGGAGAGTGGGGTATGACACGGTGACCGGGGAAGAGTGGGGGCCCTATCATACGTTTTTAGTCTACCCAGGAGCAATTCCACGTGAAGTTAAAACCGTTGAAAAAGTAGTGTACGTCAATGACCTCGATGCTTCTCAGGATAGAGCTTCGAAAGAAAGTTTTTCTTTGATTGGTCGGTTTGCGCAGGCACTGGCAAGTTATTCAGTGGAGTATGTTCGTTTTCCTGCCGGAGGAGATTTTAATGCATCAGCTGCACCGCTCGTAGGTTTATTCAGCTTAGAAGGAAGGTATCAGGCAAAGCGTAACAAAGGAGATCGTTGGCAACTGAGCGGCAGTATTAATCTAGAAGTCTTACGTCCAAATTATTCAGGCGAAATTGAGAACCTGACTCGGACGTACCTACGAGCATTTGGATTGTATGTCAGTGGACGCTGGCGATACGGACCCTTTCTGCATCTAAACTATGGCCAAGGTAAAATCTTTGTAGTTGAAACGCTGGATAGTGTTTCAACCATTCAAGCAAACTCAACCATCAATCGTTTGGGCGTGGGACTAGGGTTTGCCGCTGTTTATCAAGCGTCACGAAATTTGGCCTTCTCAGTGATCGCGATGGGGCGATTTGATACAATGGGAGAGTCTGACGAAACAGGAGCGATTGATTCAAACTTTGGATTTGAGGCGGGCTTTGGTGTGAACCTAGGAATCAGCAATGCGTTTTTTCTTGAAGGACGTCTGCGAGCGCAGCAAGAAAACTTTAGTTGGACTGTCTCAGGGGCCGAAAGTCCAAGTTCGTTTTCTCAAACCTATGCCATTATTGATATCGGTGTGGGCTATCGTTTTTAAAACATCAATTAATTCTAAATTCTTTTCCAGAAGTGCCCTGATGAATCAAAATTTTTAAATCTGTTTTAAAAATCACTTCTATCTTGTTGGGGTAGATCATCTTACCCACAATGCCTTCCCCAAACTGAGGATGCTTGAGTTTTTCTCCAAGTTTAAACGTTTCTTTGGTGGAATAGGATTTGGTCGGAAGATCCGCATGCTGAGCCATCAGTTTTTCCCACTCGGCTGTGATCGCTGATTCATTCGCAGCAGCGCCACTGGCACCTGACTTTGAGGACTTTTTCTTCTTGGTCGCTTTTTTCTTCTGGCTAGTCTTTTTCTTTTTTTTGGCTGTGGCCATGCATTACACCCTTTCAGATTTGATAAAACCCCTTATCGAATGCAGCCTCTTGAGTTAGCTTGACACTCGAGGGTCTGATTCAGCTTCGAAACTTAAAGAGAATTGCCATGTCATCAAAAATTGAAAAACCAACAAAAGAACTCTTGCTTCAAGAAGCCAAGAAATCAACTACCGCACCAGGTGTGTATCTCATGAAAGACGAAAAAGGTGGAGTCCTTTATGTGGGTAAAGCAAAAAATTTACGCAATCGCCTTCAATCTTATTTCAAAGCGGTAGAGCCTCCGTCAACACGCATTCAAATGATGATAGCGCTTGTATGGCGCTTTGAAGTGATTCTCACGCAAACTGAGGCAGAGGCCTATATCTTAGAAAATACGCTCATAAAAAAGCATAAGCCAAAATTCAATGTGCGCTTAAAAGACGATAAAACCTATCCTTATATTAAGATTCAAGCTGGCCAAGCCTTTCCGAGGCTTCTTTGGACGCGCCACGTAAAACCAGGGGATGGTCATTATTTTGGTCCGTTTCCTTCTGCTTGGGAGGCAAAGCAGGTTTTACGACTATTAAATGAGACCTTTCAGTTGCGTGATTGCTCCGACAATACGTTTAGTCATCGTTCTCGGCCTTGTTTGCTTTATCAAATCGGAAAATGTGCAGCTCCATGTGTTGGAAAAGTCTCTGAAGCTGAATATCAAGAGAGAATTCAAGAGGTCATTCAGATCTTAAATGGAAAAGGTCAAGCCTTGATTCAACAACTTGAGCGAGGCATGAAAGATTCTGCTGAGAAAGAAGACTTTGAAACAGCTGCATTTTATC
>CAYLWK010000422.1:0-5979 GCA_964387255.1 uncultured Oligoflexia bacterium | reverse complement strand
TTTTGAGTATTTCTTTAAACCCGTCAGGATCATCTTCTACTAAGCATTCCCATAAAGCTTTAGAGACAATTTTTCGAGTTCTGAGTCTTTGTGAAGCATTGACCTTTTTAAGACCCTTTGAGTTTCTAATCTTCAAATTGGGCATATTTTTGAATGAGAAGTCTTGCTTTTTTGATGTCCTTTTTTGGGGCATTTTTCATTCCTCCATACAGTAATAAAATAACAACATTTCCAACTTTGGTGAAATAAACTCTTCTTCCGTTTTTCCAGGGTAATTCAGCGAGTCCGTCACCTAAGTCTTTTGCATCTCCAAAGTGTGCGTACGTTTCAATACGAGCAATTCTTGCATCAATTTGAACTTGTTCTTTGATGCGTAGATTCTCAAACCAATTTTCATAGTCAGGAGTTGCAATGACTTTGATGAGCATTAAGTTAATGGTGCCATAAATGGCACCATAAGTCTAGTTCTGATTTTGAAAATTAAATAGCGAAACTTGGACGCAAAACCACTATTGTTTGTAATTTTATCAATGATTATAATTGGTTATGCGTTTTGGTTCTATGTCATGAACGGGGGCAGGAACGATTTGTTAAGCTTTTTGTTGACAACACAGAAACATAGCAAAGGAGTCGTCCGTGCCCGACGTTCATATTTCGAAAGAATGATGACTTTGTTTTTTTGCCTCGTCTTGAAGTTTTACTTCAAAATCAATTTCCGGTCGTTCTTGTATTCTCATAGAAACCTTATTCCTAGATCCAAATTTCAGGATCGGATTTTAATCATTTCATACAGTTAGTGCGGTTGAATTAGGGCACATGCAGCATGAGTTAATTCCTATTGCCTACTTCTCACGAGAAATGAGAAAGCTGGATACATACTTTTGGACAGAAAATGGAGTGCAAACTATGGACAAGAGAGCCCTTAAAAGACGGCTGAAGTCTCGACTCGAGTATTTTGCAAAAAATTTTAACGAAAAGTCGAAGTTGACCAAAAAAGAGCAAAACATGGTGGTTGATTTAACAAATTTCATATTTCCAGCACTACTTTCAACTTGTTTTGAATCTATTGACTGGATTCTTGATACGGCAGGTGCTTTTGTTTCGGATGTAAAACAGTTTCGCAATCCCGAGACTGGAGTTTTTGTTTATGTCAAACCCGATAAGAAAAGAGTTATGTTTTGGAGAAAGCAAACCGAAAAAGCATTTGGATTGATCTCTAAAACACTTGAAGATGTGAGCAAGTACTTTGGAAGTTTTCCAAATCCTCAAACCGGAAAATTCGAACAACCTTTTTATGATTATCTTGCTCAGAGCGAAGAGTATCTCAGGTTAGCATTGGCTGATTTGGCAAAAGGTAAGAGCATGGATTATGGCGAAAGTAGAAGCTACTCAGAAAAGAGAAACCAAAATAGTCGTTATGATAGTAGGAATCTTTAAAAAATGGGAAAAGCTCCATGAAGTGCCAGTCTACATTGAAAAAGGCCCTGTTTATCAATTTAGAAAATCAGAGGGTCGAAAGACTTCTTCGCGTGGAACTCGTTTCAAATACGAAGCAAATGCTATTAGAATGGCGATTTATTTTTTAATGCTCTTTGGTATCGACTATTCAGAGAAAGCTTTAGCGGAGTTGTACCGAAAAAACAAATCGTTATACAAAGGATTTGTTTAGATACGGAATTTAGTTTGTAAGTGAATTGAACGCTCCTATTTCATCACGAAGCCTACATGCAGCGGCAAAAAAGAGAAGGAGCGAATTCTTTTTTAGGAGCTTTCACACTAGGAATGTCAGGTCTACACGCGGTCAGCGCGCTGGGGTTTAACCAACTTACTCTATTTCTCGAATATTCTATCGCCCAAAAATAGCGTTACTCGTGAAGAAAATAGCTTCTAAGAACCCCTGTGTCGCCCACATGGGTATTTTAATGGCAAAGTATCCGTAACCAACGGCCTTCACTAGTACATAGATATTTGACATCCGAAGCGGATCTATCCAAATTCGATCGACCAATACTTGAAAATTTCTAAAAGACGAATTGCCAAGTTCGACAATTGTCGACAATAGATCCATCCCCAAATTTTTAGGAAGTAAAATTTCTTTCAGACCTCGCTTAGAAAATATCTGTCTAATGGATTTTTCTGATGCTCTTGCTTCTCCTATATGACTGACATACTTCTCTAAGTTTTTAATCATTTTTTGTTCTTTTTTGCTCAACTGTTTCTTTGTAAGAATTTTCTTTATCTGCTCCCCGATTCTTTTCGGCAAGGGTGGTATTCTCGATAAGAAACTCTGAGTATCCACTATGTAATCCATTGCATGTTGCAATTCATGATTAACAAACAAAGTGCCTTTTCCAAGCAAAGATCTTGGAATCTGCAGAAATCCTGAGGCATGAGGCGAAAAATCGCTAGCAGAAGAGAGCATGGCTCCAACACCAAATGGGAGTTCATCTACAATTAGGATTCCTACGCGGTGGGCTCTAAGTTTTTCAAAAGATTCGCTCAACTTGCTTCCCAATAAATAAGACGGAGGCTTTGACTGGAGAAGAACGCCAGCCTTGTGTACGGACAATGCTTTTCCTGAGTCTGTGTCAATGGCAACATAAACACCTTCAGCCGCTGTGACGCCATGGCTGTTTAACCAGGTAATCAATTCTCCTCTGCCTGTGCTATTCGTAACTTTTTCTTGAAACTTTACAGTTAATCCAGAGTTCGAACCCAGCCTTCCGAGAAGTGCACTGTAGAGGCAAGAGTCGTCAGCGTCTGACCGAATTGGATTGATTTGCAAAGCTAATAAGCACAGAAATAGTATTGTTAATAATTTTTTTTCTAGAACAAAAAACTTTTTAAAAAACATAAAACTCGAATCGTTTCATTAAAAAAATCCATCTCGCTTTTGATCATAGCATTTTTAGGAATTTTTTATAAATTAAGGATTGAACGAAACCGTATCGAATCGATAATTCCATTGGCCTAAATTTCCAGCACCTCTGAACCTTAAGTGTCTGAAATAACGTGCATTTAAAGCCTGGGTTTTATTTAGGTCTTTCTTTTTGCTGCTCGAAAATCCTTTGGGTAGCGTTTTTTTACGTCTTTTACGGCATCCAAGATGAGCTGCTCAATGATTTTGACTTGGCTTTGATTAAGCGCCTTTGATAGGGCTACGAGCCCATTATGAGCCTCGTCTGTTAGTCTAAAGGACACGGGCTGTCCTTTCCTTGCGCGTCCAGATTTTGCTTTTTCAAGTGGCATAATATGATTCTCACATACAATTTAATGCACTACAAATTCCACTACATGTGAAGTGGACAATATCAATCAGGCATGAGATGATTTAAGAGTCTTGATAGTGTTCGTCGTTTCGAACATGTTCGGAAAAACGAAATCTAATCAAGGGGTTCACGATATTGGTCGAACCGAGAATCACGATGACTAAAGAAAAAATTGAATCAAAATTTGGAAAAAATCTATCTCGACTACTTGCAGAAAAAGAGATCGGAGTAAGAGAAGCAGCGAGGATCGCAGGAGTATCGGCCGTGTGTCTCGAGAATAATCTGTTACCCATGTCTCCGGAATAGACCTGGGCTTTTTGGAGGTGACGGTGAGAAGGCTGTAACAGCCCGAAATCACTAACGCCACTCTTCCAATTACCACTGATTACCACCAGTACCCGAAAACTGTACAACTTTTCCCGCCTCTCGGCTGGGGTTGTGAAGCTTTAGGCCATCCGTGATGCCTCGAATGCTAATACCGGCTTTACGCATGTAGACCATCATTGTCTTCATGTCCTTCCATCCGCCCATCACCATGACTTTGGCTGGCTCAACACCTTTACTGAGCATGATGGTCGCCCATGTGGCTCGTAAATCGTGAAATCGCACAACCCGCAGTCCAGATCTTCTAATTCCTTTCTTATAGTTTTATCTTTTAGCTCCGGAGAGATTGACGGAGAATTACACGGAGAAGGATTTGTTTCATGGTTAGGGACTGAAACAAATCCTTCTAACTCTTTGCGCTGGGCTTCTAGCATTTTTTTATCAGATACAGCCTCTAGGTATTTCAAAATGTTCGCATGAGTGATTTCAAAAATGCCTGTTTTTCTATATTTGGCGTTTGCCTCCTTTACGCGCTTAAAGATTTTCCTCTCATAGGCAAGAGACAAGACTGCGTTAAATTCCTTGTTTATGGCACTAGTTCTTTCTAGGTCGCTTTCACTTACTAGCGTTCTAAAAGTCTCCAATGTAAGCCCGAAGAATCGACGCTTTTGACTTATGACTGCGTTCAAAACTAAAGAGAGGCCCTTGAAAACAAACTTATCCTGTTCGTATAGTTCCTTGACCCCGTCAAAGATAGAATCAAGTCCCTCCTTGTTCAAATTTGATAAAGTTGTAAGAATGAGTCGATTCTTATTGTGCTCGCTTATGATGTTTGTTGCCCAAGTGGTCTTGGTATTATTCTGGTTCATTTTTCTTCTCCTGTTTAGGTTTGACCCACCGGAAGCGAACCAGAGAATCCGATGGGTCCCTCAAGCCTCTTATGGAAGCCTGAATTTAGTAAATAGTTTGCGAATTGGTCCGCTCTCTTTATTCTAACTTGCGGAGGATGCTTTGCGTTACATTGCTGAAATAATTAGAGATTCTGCATTGATGCTGCGACCTTTGAGTGCAAAGTTAACTCAACATTCTTAGTTTTCGACCGATTAGTCTGTTACAGCCGAAAGCGAGAAATCTCCATGACTGCAAAAAGTAGCAGTGGTTCAATCACACTAAACGATCCAGTCCACGGAACCATTAACCTGACCAGAGAAGAGGGATTGATAATTGACCATCGTGCATTCCAGCGATTACGACGGGTAAAAGCACTTGGATTTCTAGATAGAGTTTTTCCCGGCGCTAAACATTCTAGGTTTGAGCACTCTATAGGTGCATGCCACATGGCTAAGTTAATGCTTCGTGCATTGGAAGATGCACATAAGGAACTTCGAAGGTATGATTTTGTTACAAATTCGGAATACATTGCTCCATCTAACGAAGAGTTCGAAGCTATACTTAGCGATCAAGTAAGAAAGACTTTGCCTGTTGCTGCGCTTTTGCATGATGTCGGTCACGGTCCGTTCTCCCATGCTTCAGAATCAATGATGCCCACTAAGGGAGAACTTGTTGATTCTAATTCGGAGAGATCTGACTATGTGTTGGATGCTATTTGCAAAGATCGTAATTCATCTGATCCAAAAAAAAGAGAAAAATCTCGAAATAAAGGAGCTGATCACGAAGATTATTCTCTTCTGATATTGGACTATATTCTCCATGATTTGAAAGATGAACTTGGTTGGAATGAAGATGATATTCAGTTGACTGCAGCTTTTAAGTTCAAGGAAGTTGAAGCTCCACAAGACATTGACGGCCGAGTCGTAAAAATGCTTAGAACTCTGGTAGACGGAGAGTTGGATTCTGATCGGATGGACTATTTGTTAAGAGATAGTCACTTTTGTGGAGTGCCCTACGGAAAATATGACTGGAAAAGACTGTTAGAGGGCTTGTGTATTGTAAAGAAAAGTGGTGATTCTGAATATCAGTTTGGAATTCGTAGAAAATGTATTTCGGCGTTTGAGGATTTTTTGTTTTCGAGATTTCAAATGCATGTTCAAGTCTATTCTCACAGAATAGATACATGTTTTAATCGTGTTTTTGAGCATCTTTCGATTGAGACAGATGATAAGGGTGACAGAAAAGGCCTGCTTCCATCAGATCTAGAGCGGTATTTGTCGGTTGATGACGAGAGTTTTGTTCAGCAAAATTCCGTTAATCCAAAGTTAAAGAAGATTCTACAGGAAAGAAACGTATGGTTAATGGCATTCGAAAGCTATGGTAATGATCAGGCTGTCGAGCAAATGATTGTTGATAAATTTGTGAAAAGTATCCCAAAACATGGGATTATTGTTTCACCAGGTAAGGAAAAGCCTTTTTCAAAGCCAAAGAATCT
>CAYLWK010000421.1:0-3111 GCA_964387255.1 uncultured Oligoflexia bacterium | reverse complement strand
CAATTGTGACTCTGGGTGTTGTGGCAAGTCTTATTTTTTCCCAACTCCCAGATGTACTGAAGTTAAAAAAAGAATATCCAATTTTTTTTTATAATGAGAAAAATCAGACTGCCTCAGTTCAATTTCTGAAAACTAAACCTTCCCATTGGGTTTCTATTAACGAGATCTCTGATAAAGCGATCGGAGCCATTGTTGTGAGCGAAGATTGGTCTTTTTTTTCCCATCCTGGCTACGATTTAGGGGAGATTCAATCAGCTTTTTTTTCATTTTTTACAGGAAGGCGGCTGCGTGGAGCGAGTACCATTACTCAACAAACGGCTAAAAATGCTTTCTTTGATCATGATCGAAGTTGGTGGAGGAAGATTAAAGAGCTTTTTGTTGCAATCGATCTTGAAAAGCATTTTGAAAAAAAGGAAATCTTAGAAATTTATTTGAATTTAATTGAATTTGGAGAGGGTGTTTATGGCATTTTAAATGCCTCTCATCACTATTTCCGAAAACATCCTTTAGATCTTTCTGCCAAAGAAGGTGCTTTTTTAGCCATGCTCCTTCCAAATCCTACAGTCTATAGTCAATCTTTTAGGGACCAAGAATTGACCGAGTTTGCTGAGAAAAGAATTCAAACAATTCTGACAAAAATGGAACGAAAAGGCTACTTAAGCGCGGATGAGCTAGAAATTCAACGAGACTCACTGCTGCGATTTGAAAGAGTTCCTAAACCGTCGGTTGAGTCGATTGAGTCAGAGCTAGAGAGTCATGAAGTTTACCAATACTGAGACCTTTTTATGCTTTAGCAACCGTATCTTGAAATTTGACTCTGGCACTAAGATCTTGTCATTCCTGTTCATAAACCAAGACCTCTGGTGACAGAAGCTTAATGAAACTCTCTTTTGTAGCAGACAAAGGTCAAGCTATGACCTATGCTTCAATGCCGTAATAGTTCTTGAAAAACTCTGACCAAACTCGAATAAATTCACTCTTGCCGTTTTTTTCAATAATTTCACCATGGCTCATGATCACTCGGTCAAAATCCCAATTAAAAATCTCTTGAAAAACGGCCCAGGCAGCATGAGTGTCTCGAAAATACTTTCGATGATAGTTGCAAACCGCGGGCTTTCCAAAAGCTCGATACAGTCGATAATACCATTGTTCCAAAAGATCTGAAGTTTTCCCAATGTTATAGATCAAGTCCGTAGCAATTAGAGTCTTACTTGGAATATGAAGAAACAGAGTTTCCCGAGATGTATGACCATGCATCAGTTTTTGCTTTAACTCGTCGGGGGCAATGGGGTTTTGGTCACTCAATTCCTTAATCCCCTTCAGAGAAGGAATCCGCTTTCCCGTTCTAGGTGCGACTAGAATCTCTGCTTCTGGGAAAAGAGTCTTCCAATTCAAAAGATAAGTTGTGTGCATAACGCACGGACCAACAATGAACTTTACTTTTCCCAACGCCTTAAGTCCACTAACCAGGGAATCATCAGGACGAGTGGGAGAATGCAACACTAAATCATCATTCTTAAGACGAACAATAGTCATTCTTAACTTACATTTTCCAAAAAAGCCTGGAATCCCAATTGGAAGTAACCCCTTTGGCAGTGCAAAAGATGAGTTGTAGACCCAAAGATTTTCAGCAATCGATTCGATTTTTCTCACAGACCTAGTTTATATATGGCGGCAACGGAAAAGTGAATAGCTGGATTGATTTAGCTGACTGAATTTTAAGGATATAATTTTAAAAACCACTCAAGGGATGCCAATGAAACCAATTAAATCTGATATTAAAAAAGTGGCGAACTCCCGAATCTGATTTTATCTTCAATTTATCTTAAATTAATCAGCTTCATATGGTAACGAGTCTTCGATGAAAATGAAAAAAAATTTCGTTCGGTCTGGATTAGGTAGAATTCTAGTTTTGGGATTCTTGTTCATCCAAGTTGTCTGGTCACCAAACGCAAATGCAAATGCAAATGACTGTGATCGTTTCTTTTCAAGGCATAGTGGTAAGTCAATGGCCGATTGATTGCTCTCATCGGTGCATACAAAACGGCTGTTGACAATGACCGCCGGAAAGAAGAAAAATAATCATTAATTTAATTTTCAAAAGACTTAATTCTTCATTAGTTCGCCTAGTTCACGAACCTTTTGATTGGAAGATTCTAAACAAGCTTGTTTCACTTGAATTTGGTCTTCAATACTTTTGTTTTGCGATAGCTTAAATTTTGCAGTCACTTCTTCTATTTTGATTTCAAATCCCATAATACCTCCCAACATCTTCTCAATATAGGAAGAGTTTGGATCAAATTTCCACGAATCTCTAGGGAGATTTTCATTTTTCTCTGTCAGGCGAACTAAGAAATCCTTTAGCCACTTTGAGTTGTCCATGATCCTTGCAGAGCCAATAATATGAACCACTGCGTAATTCCAAGTGGGTACTTCTTCCTTACTGCTGTAGTGCCTTGGCGATATGTACGCATCAGGTCCATGAAAAATCGCGGTTGTTAAGGGCTCATCCATCATCTTCTTCCAGTGAGAATTGAGTCTTGCAAAATGTCCCTGCAATACGCCACTCTTGACTGAACCTACAAGAAGCAATGGAAGATGGCTGATTTCTGTTTCATTTATTAAGGTTGCGAATGAATACCTTTTAATCAGAGTTTCAATTGCTTCCGAGTCTTCTACTAAAAATTTCTCAGGTCGATACATTTTATTTTGGTTACCAACAACACAATCTCAGTGCAAGAGAAGAGCAAAGCTGCAACATCAAGGTTTTACTTTGATTGGCATCTCGGAATGAAACTTCCTGTCTTAAGAATCTCAAGTGAATCTTTAGCCAACTTTAGCTATGAAAAGTTGAATATTCTCTCCGACTAATCTTTCTCCGAAATTTCTTTGAGAATTTCAAGTCCTGAAAGCGCCGCAGGAAACCCGCAATAGACTGACAAATGAAAGAGAATTTCTTTGAGATCGCCTTTCGTACCACCTAAATGAAGAAAGCCTTCCATGTGTTTTCTAACCTGATTCCAACGCCCCATTGCCACTTGAGAGGCAATTGTGATCATGCTTTTTTCACGAAGGGGAATTCTAGAACGAGACCAGATTTTTTCAATGGCG
>CAYLWK010000420.1:0-3154 GCA_964387255.1 uncultured Oligoflexia bacterium | reverse complement strand
CGGGACCATTAGTGAGCTCAATGGTGGCGACCTCAGAAAGTGGAATCTGATAACCCTTAGAAGAATCGAGAAGTATTCTTCTAATGTCTTCTTTGTTTTGCCTGTAGGCACGAGCATATCTTACATTAACCGTGTAACGTTCTCGTCCCTCAACAGTAGTCGTGACATTCTTTCCTCCCATGGCTGTGGATAAAGCGCTTTGAGCCTTTTGAATTGAAATTCCATGTCTGGCTAATGCTTCGCGATTAAAATGAAAATCAAAGAAAAATCCGCCAGCCACTCTCTCAGCAAATACGCTTCTTGTGCCATCGACTTCACTGATGATCTTCTCAAGTTTTATTCCAATATTCTCAATTTCTTTGATATCAGAGCCTGAAATCTTAATTCCAATAGGTGTCCTAATGCCCGTTGTGAGCATATCAATGCGCCCCTTAATGGGAAGTGTCCAGGCGTTCGTTAGACCCGGAAACTGCATCTTCGCATTCATCTCTTTTATGAGTTCATCCCAGCTCATGAAATTTGGTGTGATTAACTGAAAAGGCCACTCTAGAAAATCAGGAAGGAATGAATACCATCTATCGACCTTTCTCCACTCGCGTTGGTCTTTTAGAACAACGACTGTTTCCATCATAGAAAGTGGAGCCGGGTCCGTGGCCGTGTTGGCACGTCCTGCTTTCCCATGCACCGAAAGTACTTCGGGAAAGCTTTTAAGTATTTCATCTTGTTTCTGAAGTAGTCGTTGTGCTTCTGTTGTGGAAATGCCTGGCATCGTAGTCGGCATGTAAAGAATGGTTCCCTCGTTGAGAGGGGGCATGAACTCTGTTCCGAGTTTAAAAAACACAGGGATTGTCACAATAACCATACCTAGGGCAATCGCGATTACCTTTTTCCTGTGGTCAACCACCCAATCCACCATCGGTCCATACCACCTAAAAAGAACTCTGCTAATGGGATGATTCTCTTCACTTCTCATATTAGAGGCGAAAAGGAAGTTCGCGCTTTTTGTGAACCAATTCGGTCCCCTCCTAAATTCACGGGTCTTTGTAAAAATAATGAGAAGCGCTGGAACGAGCGTAATGGAAAGAACAGAAGCAACCAACATAGCCAGAGTCTTTGTGTAGGCAAGCGGCTTAAAGAGTCTTCCTTCTTGGGCTTCTAGTGCAAAAATAGGTAAAAAGGAAACTGCAATAACCAAAAGCGAATAAAAGCTAGCTGGGCCAACCTCTTTAATAGCCTCAATAATCACTTCATTCATGGATCCTTTGCCGCCTGCGTTTCACCAGTCTTCGAGCTTCTTATGGGTATTCTCAACAACGACAATAGCTGCGTCCACCATTGCACCGATTGCAATGGCAATTCCTCCCAATGACATGATGTTTGCTGAAACATCCATCAAGTACATGAGAATAAATGAAATGATAACCGCAGTCGGCAATGTAATGATTGGAACAAGAGCGCTCGGTAAATGAAGTAAAAAGATGAGAATCACAAGGCCAACAACAATCATTTCAAGGGTAAGTTCATGGGTAAGCGTATCGATTGACCGCTTGATAAGATCGCTTCGATCATAAGTTTCTACAATTTCAAGTCCATCAGGCAGAGATGGCTTAAGAGACTCGATTTTGTTTTTAACTTTTTCAATGACGCTATTGGCGTTCTCCCCAAAACGCATAACGATGATACCACCTACGGTATCACCCAAGCCATTCAAGTCTCCAAGTCCTCTTCTAATTTCCGGTCCCTCGGCGACACGGGCGACATTCTTTACGTAGATGGGAACGCCTGTAGCACTCACTCCGATAACGATATTTTCAATATCTTGTCTGTTTTTTGCGTAGCCCTTGGCACGAACCATGTACTCGGTCCCTGAAAACTCGATGACCCGGGCTCCTGTTTCACTATTTCCTTCCTCTATTGCTTTGGTCACTTTGGTAAGAGGGATGTTGTAAGCTCGCAAAGATTCAGGGTTGACCTGTACCTGATACTGTTTTTCAAACCCTCCAAATGAAGCCACTTCGCTCACACCTGGGACGGCTTGTAGTTGATATCTCAGAAACCAGTCCTGAAAGGACCTAAGATCAGCAAGCGTCCTCTGTCCTGACCTATCCTTTAGCGCATACTGATAGACCCATCCCACTCCTGTTGCATCAGGACCAAGCTCAGTTTGAACATCTTTTGGAAGTTGGGGCGTGATCTTTGATAGATATTCTAGGACTCGTGAGCGAGCCCAGTATATGTCTGTATCATCCTCGAAAATAACGTACACGTAAGACGCGCCAAAAGTGGAGAGCCCGCGAATATCTTTGACCTTTGGGACTCCCAGCAGGCTGGTTACGATAGGGTATGTGACTTGGTCTTCGATAATGTCCGGACTCACATTCCAAGTTGAATAAACGATAACCTGAGTATCCGAAAGATCAGGAATGGCATCGATGGGGATCTTCTTCATGCTGAACCAGCCAGCAACGAGTGAAAAAGCGACCGCTATGAGAGTTATGCTTCGGTTTTTTGCACAGAAATCTATAATTCGAAGTATCATCTTTTTCTCCAGCGGCTAGTGGTTGTGACCTGATTCAGGCGACTTTGCCTCAATTTGAGACTGAGATTGAGCTCCTTGAATCACGCTTTTGAGTCTAGATTCGGAATCCAACATGAAGTTTCCACCGACTACGACTTCTTGACCTTCATTAAGACCAGATCCAATTCCTGCTTCAGATTCAGTCTCATTGACCACAATCACTTTCTTTGGTTCAAAACGCCCATCATCTTTTTTCACAAAGACGAAAACTTCTCTTCCCGTGTCCATAAGGGATTCGATCGGAACCGAAAGATGTTCACCGACAGGTGCAAAAACTGTGACGTTGACATAGGACTCAGGTCGTATTGAGGAGTCATGATCTAGAAGTTGTAATCGAACCTTTGCGGTTCTTGTTTCTGGATTAATTACTTGATCAACGGAAATGACCTTGGCTGCTAGTGTTTTGCCTTGCAGAAAATTTGCAGTAATCTGAGCAGATAGACCTTCTTTGATATAAGGTAGATCCACTTCAAAGATATCAGCATAAATCCAGTTTTCTTGACCTTTGCCGCTCACAAGAAGCCCCTCTGATAATCGACCTTTCCTTGTGAGTCTTTTAATCTGATCATCCGATAA
>CAYLWK010000419.1:0-7543 GCA_964387255.1 uncultured Oligoflexia bacterium | reverse complement strand
TTTCCATTTTTTTCTTTTTTAGCCCCTTTTAATTCTTCAGTTCTTCGCATGCTTTCTTGTTTGGGTCTTGTGGCTCTCTTAAGTGCATGTAGTCCCGATCAAACGACCTCTTTGGAAGAGCCAAAAGGCGTTCGATTTGATCACGAGCTTTCGTTGTCAGATGGAGCGACCTTATCAGATGCAGAAAAGCAGATTGCCTCCAAGATTCAGGCGAAAGAAGTCATTTCTTATGATTTGATCACCCGTGCCTTTGAGGACCTCCATTGGCAAAACTATCAAGAAAATAAGGATGCTTCTTACGAGCGCTCTTCTTTAGAAGGATTCCTAAAAGATTTGAATCAATCAATCAATGCTTCAGAAAAATCAAATCCTCATCGGCTGAAAGTAGCCTATGAAAAGACTTTAAACCAGAGAGCAGCTCCAGTGGGGTATCGCTACGATAGTGAAGCAACAACGCTGGCTGACATCGACGTGGATACGTTGAGCCAATGCTATTCTGGAACAGCACTCTTTGAAGTGATGTACCGGCGCACCCACTCTGTGAATACATTTCTTTCTAAAAATCGAGTGGTTATTTTTGAGCCAGGTCATGTACTTCCCGGGTATGTGATTGATACTGGAAAAGGGTATCGACTCTATGGGGTTGAGACCACAGTGGGTGGAAAAGCGGTGGTAGACTTTGGGCCCACTCGAGCAATCAATCAACCCATTCGAGTGCTTGATGCTAATGATTTTCTTGTGATTGAAATTTTTAAACGTCATTTAGTTCCGGAAAGCATTCCAGCGTTGATTCAGTCGACTCTGACAGCCACCGCGAAACGCTATGAAATTCCAATGACAGAAACAGAAGCGCTCGTAGCTGGAACGACCCCAGTTCAAAAGGTAGAGTCCGCGAAGCAAACTGGCACGGTGGAACTGACTCCGTTGAATGATCCAAGTCAGTGGGATCATTCTAAGCTAAATGCTGGACCTTTTGCTTTTGGTCGGGCAACAGTGCCTGTTGGACCTCAGCCTCGATCTAATGCTGATCAACTTCCACCAAGAGGCAGCCATTCCTTTAAAGATCCAAGTGATTTTGATCCAAAAAAAGAGGAAGAGCCAAAAAAAGATGATTCTTTTATTGGGCTACTTTCGCATGCTTTCGATCAGTATCAGTTTTCGGTTCTGAGTTTGGAAGCTTTAAAGCGAGAGTTTGGCTTAGCCGTGCGTAAAAATGATGAAACTCTATCCCTCCGAAAAACTGGCATTCCAACCCCCCAAATGTCTAGCACTCTATCCCTCCATACTTCTAGCATTGACGCTGATTTTTATCACAGCATGGCTCGTCACTTTTCATACATTGTTTTTAGTTATAGTTATGAAAAAGATCTTTTTCTTAGAGCCGCCCGTGAAGGGGTCTTAACGCCCACGTCCCAGGAAGCTATTCAAGCCTCTCAGGACATCCTGACTCATGTAACGGAATCTCGAGGAACCAGGTCTAGTCATAGCCAGGATAATTATTTAAATTCTTTTTATATTCCTGCGCAATTTGATCATTCGGAAGTAGATCAAGTTCCGTCAGCTCTTTCGTCAGGTGAGATTAAACTGATGGTGATTGAACTTGAGCGAAAGATTGTGATTGCTCCAAGAAGTGAGAAAGTCAGTGGCAGGTTTATGGTTTTAGTTCGTGATCGAAACGCAGAACTTGACTGGAATTGCACCCAGAATCAGCGTGTGATGGGCCCTCAGAGTTTTCGATTTAGGTTTGAGTTTTATTCTCTTTTGGAGAATTACCTTGTGGAAGAAAGCTTCCGCGGGCTTGGTAATGATTACAGCGTTCGAGTGGACCAAAGCACAGCTATGGCTGAGAAAGAATTTAATCGAAAGTAAAGAGCATTTTTATAAGTGAGGTGCACTGTCTTCGAGCTGACTTGGTTTTAGTCAAGACCGGTAAGAGCAAGCAGTAAGTTAAAAACGCATTCCAAAGTTCACACCTACTAAAAACGACGTCGTCAGATTATCAAACTCAAACCCTGCGCGGTTTCTGGAAATAAGGTTTAAATCCACACGAGGTGTGAGAAAGTATTCTCCCGTTTGGAAACTCCATCCCGTTGCAAAACGAATCAATGCTCGAGTGTCAGGCGTGTTCACACCAAATCCAGGGCCTCCGGCGATCATCAGCCCTTCGCCATCAATGGGATGAACCATTAACAAAAGCGAAAAAAGCATTTCAGTGAGTCTAAAAAATGCCATATCGGCAGTGGCACCAATTCCAATGAGACTATCTGAAGAAGGGAGTCGATACTCGTATCGTGCACCGAGTGCCAGTGCGGTTTGATTTGACCCGCTGGTGGTTCTACTTTGAGTAGCAAGTCCCGTAAAGATGTCAATCTGGTGAAATTCAGCGTGGGCTTTATTTGAAAGGGATAGAGTCGCTGTGAGAATGAATAAAGAAAGAAATAATTTTACACCTAAGAAATTGAAGCTTTGATGATGATGCATAATACTCCCAGTATGTTTTTTATGGAAATCAATGATTTCTTCTTTATCTGATTCTCGTTTTCACTTAGTCCGACTCGATCCACATCGATTCTTTGAAAGATTAGCTTTGACACTGTGGTTTTGTCAACTTTGAAGGTTGACACTTAGATTGCCGAGAGATTCCAAGGCTTGTTTTCATTTAAAGATAAACGATGGTACACCCAATCCACTAGGAAACATGAATCGCGAAGGATGATGGACTGATCTCTCAGTTTTAAACAGCACTGTTTTAATGAAAGTAAAAAAGAAAAAACTGACAAAATCTGCAAAAAGCTCCCCTCTAGAAACTGTTGTATCTCGTAAAGTCGTGGGGTGGAGAGAATGGATCGGACTGCCTCAGATGGGAGTGCGTCAGATTAAAGTAAAAGTAGACACCGGAGCAAGAACCTCCGCACTTCATGTAACGCATCTTGTCGCCCTTAAGTCGACTTCGAAAGTTCAGTTTAAAGTCCATCCTCATCAAGATCATCATCTTCCTGAGATGAAAGTTGAGGCAGAGGTATTGGAGTATCGGAAAGTTAAAAGTTCGAACGGAGAAGTGAGTCTTCGCCCGGTCATCCAAACCGCCATACGGGTTGGAGCACTGGAATATCCCATTGAATTAACCCTAGTGAATCGAGATCTGATGGGGTTTCGGATGCTTTTAGGACGTCAAGCGCTTCGTGGAAAGTTTTGGGTGGATCCCGCACGATCTTTTTTACAGCCAATCCAGGATTGATGGCCACACCTCATGCCACTGTTTTTAGAGGATTTAGAGATTTGAAGGAGTCCAGGAGATTGAAATCAATGATTAAAGGAGCCAGCTTATGAAGCTAGCAGTTTTATCTAGAAAACAAACTCTTTATTCAACTCAGCGCTTAGTAGAAGCAGCAAAACAAAGAGGACATGATGTTGAGGTCGTGGATTTCTTACGTTGTTATGTGAACATCACTTCAAGTAAGCCCAAAGTTCATTACAAAGGAAGAGTTTTAGATCATTTTGATGCCATCATCCCAAGAATTGGTGCTTCGGTCACGTTCTACGGCACAGCCATTGTGAGGCAATTTGAGATGTGCGGAACCTATTCGGTGAACGAATCCATTCCCATTGCTCGTTCAAGAGACAAGCTTCGTTCTTTACAGATTTTAGCTAGAAAAGGCATTGGACTCCCAGTGACGGGGTTTGCTCATTCGACTCAATCCACTTCGGATCTGATTCATCTTGTGGGTGGAGCTCCTTTGGTAATCAAGCTTTTGGAAGGAACCCAAGGAAAAGGGGTTGTGCTCGCAGAAACAAAAAAAGCTGCAGAAAGTGTGATCGACGCTTTTCGGAAGTTAAATGCACACTTTATGGTTCAAGAGTACATTAAAGAGGCAGGCGGCGGCGATATACGATGTTTTGTGATTGGAGATAAGGTGGTCGCTGCGATGAAACGTCAAGGGATCGAGGGAGAGTTTCGCTCTAATTTGCACCGTGGCGGTACGGCCGAGAGAGTTAAGATCACTCCCCAAGAGAGAAGCACTGCTGTGTCTGCGGCGAAAGCGATGGGGCTGAGGGTTTCAGGGGTAGATTTATTAAGATCCAATCATGGTCCCGTGGTGATGGAGGTCAATTCCTCGCCAGGACTTGAGGGCATCGAAAAGTACACAAATATCGATGTTGGAAGTAAGATCATTGAGTACATTGAAAAAGAAGCTCGCTTAGGTAGAGCAAAGAGCAGGGGACGAGGGTAGTTTTGAGTGGCTCATTCACAGGGATTTAAAATCGCGCAAGAAAAAATTTTTCCTGGCGAGCGGAAGATTGTCAATCTTGATGTCGCAAAGCTTTATGATTTCACAGATATTTCAATTCCCATTGAAGTGTACTGTGGTGCGCAGCCAGGACCTCGACTCTTTCTTTCATCGACCATTCATGGTGATGAGATCAATGGTGTTGAGATCATTCGAAGAATCTTGCAAAAAAAAGCACTTCGAGAGCTAAGAGGAATCTTAATTGCAGCTCCTATCATCAATGTTTTTGGGTTCAATACGAAGTCTCGTTACTTGCCAGATCGAAGGGATTTAAATCGAAGTTTTCCGGGGTCGAGTCGAGGAGCGTTAGCTTCACGCATTGCAGCTCTTTTTATGAAAGAAGTCGTCTCAAAGTGCACGCATGGCATTGACCTTCACACCGCAGCGATTCATCGCAATAATCTCCCTCAAATTCGAGCCTGTATGGACGATAGTGAGGCAAAAAAACTAGCTTTAAGATTTGGAGCTCCAGTTGTGATGCACTCGACGACTCGAGATGGTTCGCTTCGTGAAGCGACCCGACGTAAGGGGATTCCTGTGCTTTTATATGAAGGAGGACAAGCACTTCGATTTGATGAAGAAGCGATTCGACTTGGAGTGCAAGGGTGTCTGAGAGTCATGCGAAGCATCGGAATGCTTCCTCGTAAAACAGAGAAAGTGAAAAAACCATTCGTGGCTCAGTCGAGTCACTGGATACGAGCCCCTCATAGCGGATCGGTGTCTACTGAGGTCAAGCTAGGACAAGAAGTCCGAAAGGGAGATGAGATCGCCACGCTTTTAGATCCTTTCGGGCGAAACCGGATCGTTGTGATGAGCGATGTCTCAGGAATCGTGATTGGAAAGCTGGAGTTGCCCCTGGTGAATAAGGGTGATGCGATGTTCCATATTGCATTGAATGAAAAAACGCAGCGCGCTAAACTAGATTTTCGGAAAAATTTAGCTGACCGTGAGCTTTTGAATGAGTGAGATGGGTCATGTTTGAAAAGGAATTCGAGGTGGTTTCTGATAGAGTGAGAGTATGGACAATGAAAAGTTTAGACTCTGGAAGCTTGCACTAGGAATCGTTCACTCCGATGGGAAAATGTCAGAAATAGAAAAAGAATGGTTTTCTAAAAGCATTGGAGAGTTACAAAACCAAAATGTACTTGATTTTACTGAAGCCCAGCTCAATGAGCTTGCAGAGGTTCTTCTAAAGCCCATTCAGCTCTACGTTGATGAATTTAAATCCATACGTGATCCCAATAGTGCAGCCAGACTGATTTTTTTAATCCGACAAATGAAAACGCTCCACCCTAAACTTCCAGGAGATCAGCAAAAAGTAATGAGTCAAATGGAGTCGGCCTGCTTAGAGCATTTAGACTCCAAGCAAGTTGAGGCTTCCATTCAGAAAATGAAAGCGCCTCCTGCTGCTCCATCCGTTGGCCAAGATCTTTCCATGGGGGTAGACTCTCCTGAGAAACAAGACTCTCAAGCGTTTTTTCAAAATGCATTTATCTCAATCTTACAGACACTCCATCCTGAGCTTTTTCGCAAATAAGCTGCGAAAATAAGGGTGGCTGATTGTAGAGCACTTACTTTTTCTTTTTTCCCTCTAAATACAGAGCACCTGCCTGAGTGTAGTCTAGATACAGCTGATAGCTTGGAAAGTGCACGCTCGGGGTGAATTCTGATTTAGGCTTGGGAGTCCTCGGAATTCGTACCGCTTTTGGGTTTTCGAAACCAACGGAGTCAAGCAGAGCTTGCCACTGGGTTTCACTCCAGCAATGAACTGGCACTGAAAGCGCTTTTTGCCAAATCGTGCCAACGGGATTTTCTAAAAAAAGCTCGATAGCAGAACCAAACCATCCCCCCGGCTTTAACACACGCAAAGCTTCTTGGAGGCTGATTTTTGGATCTTCATGATAGTAAAGACTTTCGATCGAAAGCACAAAATCAAAAGAGTTTGAATCAAAGGGAAGTGAACTGGCAGAGGCTACCTTGAAGCTTCCTTCAGGAAAATGTGCTTGAGCTTGCTCGATCATCTTGGGAGAAACATCAATTCCAAACAGCTGTTGGATGCCTTTTTTTTTGCATTGAGCGAGAGATTCTCCAATGCCACATCCAATGTCGAGTACTTTGGTATTATCAGAAAATTCTTGCATCCAACGATTTAAAATCCACTCAACCAGCTCAGCATGGCCAGACGCCATTCGATGGGCACGCTGATTTTCAGTCCAGCGATCAAATTCATCGGCCATAGTCTGATCATGCTTAGTTTCATTCATGACTCTTCATTAAGATGAACTGGGATAAGAGTCAATCAGGATAGATCGCAGTCTATTCTGAGTGTTTGCTAGGTAGCATTCTAGGACTTGGTGGAGCCTATCATCTATCGACTCATGACTCCCTGACATCGATGAGACCCTCCTGGAGGTGGCGGCGGCTCATCGCCTTTGTTTGAACCTAAGATTCTCAACCAGTTTCTAAGACGGGCATTTACTCTTTGTGGGGTTCGATTCAGCCAAAAGCGAAAAGCACTAATTTTTAAATGGTTTCTTAAGCTTTTTATCTGATTCTCAGATAAATTAAACTGGTACAGCACTCCAGTATTATTTAAAACAAACTGGGCAATTAAGTTTCGAATTTTAGTAGCAGCTCTATCTAGATTATTTGAGTCTGAGACAGATAAAACTTTTATGAGTTCATCATCGTTTGTGAGTAGACCTGATGATAGTATACTTCTTAAAAAAGTATCCAAAGAGTCTGGCTGATGAATCCCAATTCGGTTCCGAGCTTCGATCAGTAAGTCAAGTTCAGGAAGAATAGCAATAAAATAGTCAAAATATTCCTCAACTGGCCAATGACGTAAAAATACATTTGGATTTTTGATCCATTCTTTTTCCACAAACAGATGTTGAAGGCTTGGCTCCCAGGATCTGTTTTGTGTCATCACGCTAATTAGTTTTTCTAAATCCGCTTCAGTTGCAAAACGATTGAAAAAGTCTTCATAGAGAACAATTGAAGTGATTCTAGCACCCTTTTGTGTTTTCTTATTTGACAATCCCCAATTCATTGATTTTAACAGGAGAAGTAGGTCCTCGCGATTCAGTTGATACTCTAGTAAGTCATTACAATATTTTATTATTAAGTTCTTCTTTTCTATGTGGCCGCAGGCAGAGCACCACGGCTTTAGCCGTGGGTGAATGAACCCGGCGGCGGAGCGGTGTATAACACCGCCATGGAGTATATCAAGACCGCCCATAGCGTTTATTATC
>CAYLWK010000418.1:0-3542 GCA_964387255.1 uncultured Oligoflexia bacterium | reverse complement strand
TCCCCTGCATGTTTGCAAAAACTTCCTGGAGTGCGTTGGCATCCACCCCTGGTGTCGGAATATGCACACCAATTCGATAAACAGCCAGCATCCCCAAGGTAAAAAGGATTTTTTTTCTCAGTTCTGGGATCTTTGCAATGCCTTCTACACCCGCCATAATGATTCCTTTCCCCTGCAGCGCTCTCTGGGGGATCATGACCAGCGTCATGATCGGTTAAGCACTGGGTCTTAAATCAGACTAGAAGCTTATCTTTTCGCACCTGATTTTCAACCTCTTCGATCTTCATTTTCCTACTGTCTTCAGTTTCTTCATCAACCCATGCGAAAATAGCGAATCGGCACCTGCCCATACCCCTTTATAGCAACCCTTCAACTATTGCGCCGAATCAGTCTTTGCAGTGCTTTCATTTGAATCACCTTGCACCAAATGAAATTCACCGCCCGCTTGCTTAATCTTCTCTTGTGCTGAGGCACTCACACGATCTGCCTTGATTTTAAACGCTTTAGACAAGTCGCCCTGTCCTAAAATAGCTAATTTTTTAAATTTTCCGCTTTTAATCACTCTTGCTTTTCTTAAGCTTTCTAGACTCAGCTCAGGAAACTGCGCAGGGTCCAATTGGTTTAATTGGCCCACATTCATCACAGCTATGGGAACAGCATTCACGTTTTTAAACCCTTTTTTAGGAAGACGACGATAAAGGGGCGTTTGACCTCCCTCAAAACGATGCATTCCACTCACGCCTGAACGCGAACCTTGTCCTTTAACGCCTCGTCCAGCAGTCTTGCCTAAGCCTGATCCAGGACCACGTCCCACACGTTTGATTTTGTGTGTCGTCCCTTTCTTAGAACGAATGGTATTTAAACGTAACATTTTCACTCCTTATATGATGAGCCTGGTTACCCATGAGCAGCGATCCTCTAAACCACCCACTCCCGGTTATCTTTCGTCTCGCACCTATTTACTTTTCTTCAATGACACTTACTAAATGCAACACTTTCTTAATCATACCTCGCACAGCGGGGGTGTTCTCTAAAGTCACCTCTTGTCCTAGACGCTTTAACCCAAGCCCATTGACAGTGGCACGAGCAGAAGGCACCTCGCTGATGGTACTTTTTTTAAGTTGAACGGTAATTTTACTATTTAACTGAGCCATTTTATTTTCCTTAATCAATCTCAGATCCTAAAGACTTATTTCATCTCAGCGACTGACTTCCCTCTCGCTTTAGCAATTTCAGAAAACCGTCTCAATGACTGAAGCCCCTGCAACGTCGCTTTCACGACATTATGTGGGTTATCTCTTCTTAGAGACTTAGCATTGATATTCTCAATTCCTGCAGCCTCTAAGATTGCTCGCACAGATGAACTCGCGATCACACCCGTTCCCTCAGGTGCAGGCTTCATCAAGACTTCACTTGCTCCAAATTTCCCCAAAATCTTGTGTGGAATGGTGGTGCCGTCTACAGGAACTTGAACCAATTTTTTTCGAGCTTTTTTTCCAGCTTTTTTAATGGCCTCTGGTACTTCTCCTGCTTTTCCTAAGCCAACACCCACACGGCCTTTTTTATCACCTACAACCACAATCGCTGAAAAACTGAAACGACGTCCGCCTTTGACCACTTTGGCACAGCGATTAATATGAATGACTTTATCTTCGAACTCCTGTTCCTCAGGATTTCGATGAGAAGAAGCGTCTTTTTGTCGTCGGTTATCTGATTTATTTGTTTCCATTAAAATTTCAAGCCTCCTTCTCGGGCTGCATCTGCAATTGCTTTGACACGACCATGATAAACATACCCACCACGATCAAAAACAATTGTAGACACTTTCTTGGCAAGTGCTTTCTTTGCCAAAAGGCCCCCAACTGATTTTGCTCCTTCAACATTACTCTTTACCTTGCCTCGAAGCTCTTGATCCATCGTCGAAGCACTTGCGAGCGTGTGGCCCTTCTCATCATCAACTAACTGAACCTGTAGATGAGCATTTGAACGAAACACGGCTAAGCGAGGTCGCTCGGCCGTACCCCAGATCTTAGATCTGATCTTTAACTTATGCTTAAATCGCGCCCTTTTTTTATCTGTGGTTCTTTTTCGAATTTTTACTGACATAACTTTTTCCTTTTATTCCTATTTAGCGCCAGCTGCTTTACCTTGTTTTCTCAAAATCCGTTCATCGGAGTACTTAACACCTTTGCCTTGATAAGGCTCTGGAGGTCTAAATCCTCTAATTTTGGCAGCAACCTCACCTAAAAGCACTTTGTCTGCTGAATTCAAATGAATTGTAGTGTTTTTTTCAACACTCGCATTCACGCCTTCTGGCAATGGAAACTCAACTGGATGTGAAAACCCAAGCGTTAAATTTAAACTCTTTCCTTTCACTGCAGCACGATAACCTACTCCATTGATCTCAAGAGTCTTCTGAAAGCCTTGATGCACTCCGTGAACCTGATTGGCCAAAACAGTGCGTGCCACTCCGAACATCGACTTCGACTCTAAGTCATTTAGGTCTGTTCTTGTGACTTGAAGCTGATCAGAGCCAATCGCCACATCAATCCCCTTGGGAACTGAATAACTCAGCTTGCCTTTTGGCCCTTCGATCTTGATCTCAGCGCCTTCTTGCTTGATTTTTACCCCTTGAGGGATCTTAACAGGCATTTTTCCTACTCGTGACATATCACCAAACCTCACATAGCACTTCGCCGCCAACCTTCCGTGAGGCAGCTGTTTGACCAGTCATCACGCCTTTCGACGTTGAAACAATCGAAATCCCTGCACCATTTAAAGGACGAGGGATCTCCTTAGAACTTGAGTACCGGCGCAACCCAGGTCGGCTGACCCGTTGAATTCCACGAATCACAGGATCTCCTGATTCTTCGTATTTTAAATACACTTTAATTTCAGGATGTCCTTTATCATTCCTCATTAGCCGAAAGTTTCTTACATAACCTTCTTCTTTTAACACCCGTACAATGTTTGCTTTAATACGTGATGCGGGAATCGACACTTTATCTTGCTTCTCCTGACAAGAATTTCTTATTCGTGTCAATAAATCAGCAATTGGATCTGTCATGGTCATAATGTTTTCCTCTATTTCTTTACCAGCTCGATTTTGTGACGCCGGGTAATAGTCCTTTCAATGCTAAACCTCTAAAACAAATTCGACACATATCGAATTTTCTCAAATAAGAACGGGGTCGACCACAAAGCGGGCATCGGTTCTTATGTCTCACCTGAAATTTTGGCTTTCTTCCAATTTTGACGAGTTTACATTTTTTAGACAATTTAATTCCTCCAGTTAAACCTATCGTTCTCTTCTAAATTACTTCCTAAACGGCATTCCCATTTCTTTTAAGAGCGCTCTGGCATGCTCATTTTTCTTAGCTGTTGTGGCAATCGTCACAGTGAATCCACGCACTTTATCCACTTTGTCGTAAACGATTTCCGGAAAAATGATCTGCTCTTTTACTCCAAAAGAATAATTTCCTCTTCCATCGAAAGACTTCGGGCTGATCCCTCGAAAGTCACGAACCCGAGGCAAAGCCACA
>CAYLWK010000417.1:0-5691 GCA_964387255.1 uncultured Oligoflexia bacterium | reverse complement strand
GCTCCCCGAAAGATTATTAAAGCTCGCACCAAACTCCATTGAAAACCCAAGACTCTCGAGTCCAGGAATAAAAAACTCGGTGCCAAACCCTGAAATAAACTCGGCACCTGAAGTGCCGCTACCGGAGACCAGACCGCCTCCTAGAAAGAAGTAGAAGTTTAAATTTGTCTCATAAAAAACATTGTTAAAAAACTTAAGTGCAGTCACTGAGTTACTGGGAGTGGAGGTGGTGATTCCAAAAACCAACCCGAGTGCGATTGCTTTGCTAAGACCCCATTTTAAGCTAATGCCTGGCACCCCTCCTAGAGTTTGAGGGTGTGAGTTGGCCCATTCAGAATTATAGCCAAGCCCCACCCTTCCATGGAGATCTCTTGCAGTTACCTCGGTGACTCCTACGCCACCCATCAGGCCCACCAAGACAAGTCCTAAAATCCATCCTCTGCGGAGGCGTTGATGAAAATGCATCGCGTTATACCCTTTCAGCTCAAGTAAAACAGTAGCTGGGGGGTTTCTTTTTGACAACCCCTTCATCCTTTTCTAGATAGGGAATATGACTCAAAAAGATCATTCATTGGACCGCAAGGCACTTAAGCGCCCCGACGAGTTTGTAAAACGAGGACGGGCATTTTTTGAAAACTTCACTGAGAATTCAACTCTTGTATTGGTGCTGTGTGGGGTTTTGGTTGTTTTAGCGATTGTGATTGGGGCGATTGACCATTTTCACTTTAAAAGTGAGATGGAGGCGCGAACAGCACTGTATCAAGCGAAGACTCAGATTCAAGCGGAGGTGAGGGACTCCCTGACTGAATCTGATCGAGAAGATTCAAAAGAAACGAAGAAAAAAGATCGAAGTGCAAATCGATCGGCTCTTTCTCAGACCTGGCCACAGCAATTAAGTGAGTTACC
This sequence comes from uncultured Oligoflexia bacterium, assembly GCA_964387255.1. Lineage (GTDB taxonomy): Bacteria > Bdellovibrionota > UBA1018 > UBA1018 > CAUJDS01 > CAYLWK01. Next base: position 4,785 of record CAYLWK010000417.1, on the reverse strand, counting down.
GGAGTCAAAGCAAGCCGAAGCACTGAGTCGACTTCGAGCCATTGCTGCTGAGCACAGTGACACACGCTCGAGTTATGAAGCGCTTGTGGCGTTGGGACAGGTTTATTTGGAGCTCGATCAAGGTGACAAAGCGGTGGAAGTATTTTTAAAAGCCAAAGATCAGGCACCCGGAGCCTTAGAAAGTGCGATTGCGTCAAATTTATTGGGAAGCACCTATGAGAATTTAGGGCAGTGGGAGAGTGCCAAGCGTGCCTATCAAGAAGGATTGGGAGTGAGTTCTACTGTCATGGAGAGCACATTGATGGCTGGATTTGCTCGAGTGCATGAAGCTTTGAAAGACTGGGATCGAGCCAGAGAGATTTATACGGAGATTAAAAAGAAATTTCCAAAAACACTCTATGCTGAGCAGGCAGAAGTTGCATTGGTTCAATTAAACGAAATCTCGGGAAGTCAAAACCAAGTGCAAGAGAAAAACCAAGGGAATGCTCAAAAGCAGCGTTAGGATTAGAAAAAAAGATCCTAGCTTATTACGATAACATCCGATTGGGTGGATGACTCGTGATCAAATGGGTAGATAAATTAATTGATTGACGGACTGATCATTGCGAGGCTAGCCCCAGTGAAAATCAGCTTCATAAAAAATGGAAAGGGAATGATGAGAATGAACCTAAAAGCCCAAGATGGGATCTTAGATCATCAAGGTCGGTGTTTGACACAACCTTTTGGAGAGTGGATTCGAGCGACGAGACGTTCAGCCAGGTTCGTGATGAGCATTCTTTTGGTCCCCGTATTTTTTGGACTGGGGTGTTCGACTCCGTTGGTGCATGACGAACTTCAGCCGGATCCAGCTGTCTTGCAAAGAGAATGGACGCGATCGAGTAAGAGTGATTGGAAGGCTGGGGAGCTTGGAGCTGAGTACTCGCGTCCGGTTTTTTATCAAAACACTTTGATTTATGGGAATCAAAGCAAGGGTGTGATTTCTCTTTATCCCTCTTTGAATCAAATCAGGTGGCGATTTGCTCTTGAGGAAGGGGTGATGAGCCCTCTTTTAGTAGAAGAGGACACTGTCTTTTTTGGTGGTGGAGATGGGGTTTTATATGCGTTAGATGCGGCTACTGGCAGAGTGCGGTGGAAGTACTTGCTTCGGAATCCGATTGTCTCACAACCGACTTACTCGGGTGGGCGGCTCTTTGTCACGACCTCGGATGACACGATCTATGCTTTGGATGCAGGTACTGGGGAATGGTTGTGGCATTATCGACGAAGGTCTGTGAGCCAAGCCACGGTTTTAGGGGCCAGTCAGCCTCAAGTGCATGCTGGAGAAGTGATTGTAGGGCTAAGCGATGGCTATTTGGTGGGTATTTCTGAAGTGGATGGCAAACTCAAATGGGAGAAAAAGATTCATCGTGGTCAGAAGTTTACGGATGTTGATGCACATCCGTTAGTGGCTTCAGGCAAGATCTATGTGCCGAGTTATGATGGCGCTTTGGTTCAGCTCGATCGCAAGACACGAGAAATTGGGTGGCGAGTGGATGCTGGCGGTTCTAATCAAGTCATCATAGAAAGGGATAAAATTTATCTACCGTCGAGTGACGGCTTTATTTATTCCATTCAACGTGAAAGTGGCAAAGTGAATTGGAAGTTTGAGCTTGATCAAGGGGTTCCGACGCAGTTAGTAAGCACTCCGGAGGCTTTGATTTTTGGATCGAGTCATCGCTATCTTTATGTTCTAGATAAGGCTACAGGTAAGGGGCGCTATCGTTGGGATGTGGGAAGTGGAAGTGGATTTTCGAGCGCTCCGATTGCGGATTTAAATTCAAATCGGCTTTATATTTTATCCAATGCAGGCAACTTATACTCATTTGCAATGACGTTTCGTGATCAAGCGACAACTCCACTGATATTAAACAATCGATACCGATTTTTCTCTCCCATTTAAATGGGCTAAGTGAGGAGCGAACTTTGAGTAGCAGCGTTTTACTTTTATTTGACATCGATGGAACTTTAGGAGGACATCCTATAGAGGGAGTCGATGCTTTTAAACTTGCGTACAAAGAAGTTTTTTCAAGAGAATTTCCGGCTTCTTTAGGAAGTTTTGCAGGAAAAACGGATTTAGGAATCTTGCAAGAAGTGGGGCTGGCACACGGTGGTGCGGTTGATCAGAGTAGGATTGAGGTATTTTTCTCAGCCTATCATCGAATCTATTCTGATCGAATCAAAGCATCTCCTTTTATTTTGTTTGAGGGTGCAGTTGACTTAATAGAACGTCTTTTTTGTCAAAAAGGGATAGAGCTTGGTTTGGTGACTGGAAACATTCAACGATGTGCACGTTTGAAACTTTCATCAGGTCCGATTGACCATTGCTTTGAGTTTGGTGGGTTTGGAGACGAGCATCACTGTCGTAATGAGCTTGCCAAACTAGCATTCAGTCGAGCACTCAAGCGTCTGGAACGGAGAACTCACTATGAGAAGGTGATCTTAGTGGGAGACACTCCTAAAGATATTGAAGCGGCCAAAGCAATTGAAGCTACCAGTATTGGCTATGTGAATCAGCGTTACGATGAAGATGCACTACTTCAATCAGGCGCGGATCAACTTGTTCGTTCGATCCGAGACTTAGAAACGGTCCTAGGGAGTTGGATTTGAGCTGGATACCTCTACTGATTTATAGTTTCATTGTTTTTTCTTTTTTATTAGATCAGTTAGTTGAGAGGTTGAACTTAAATCAGGTTCAGAAGAAACTTCCGAGAGCTTTTGAAGGAATCTATTCTGAAAGTGAGTATCGCCGTTCTCAAACCTATCTCAAAGAGTCAACCCAATATGCTCTGTTTCAGAAAGCTTTATTTCTTCCTTTGGTGATTGGCTTTTTATCGCTTGACGGGCTTGTTGTTTTAGATCGCATTGTCAGTCAGTGGCGTTACGGTCCAATTGAGAGTGGACTTTTGTATTTGGGCATTCTTGCATTTGGGTTGCAGATTTTAAAGCTTCCGTTTTCTTATTATCAAACATTTTCAATAGAGGAGCGATATGGTTTTAATCGCTCAACGAAAATGGTCTTTTTTCTTGATTGGTTTAAAGCATTGCTCATTGGAGTCTTCATGGGAGCGCTCTTACTGGGGCTCCTTCTTTGGTTTTTGATGACTTATCAGAAACACGGTTGGTGGATGGCAGGAGTCGTGATCATTGGGTTGCAGCTATTTTTTGCTTTGATCGCTCCGGTTTGGATCATGCCACTCTTCAATCGCTTTAGTCCGCTTCCGGAGGGTGAGTTGAGAGAGAAGATTGAGGCGTTTTCAAACCAGGTTGGATTTCAAATTGGTGGAATCTACACAATGGACGGAAGTCGTCGTTCTACTAAGGCGAATGCGTTTTTTACGGGGTTTGGAAAAACCAAGCGAATTGTACTTTTTGATACTTTGATTCAAAAATTATCCACGGATGAATTAGTGGCTGTTCTGGCTCATGAAATTGGCCACTATCAAAGGCACCATATTTTTAAAATGATGGCCTTGTCTGTGGTAACAATTGGACTCACTCTTTTTGCATTTCAGTGGATGCTTTATGATCTAGCACTTTACAGAGCGTTTGGATTTTCTGAAATCAAGATTCATATTGGCTTGGTTCTGGTTTCTTTTTTGTTTGCTCCTCTTTCGCGTGTATTTGGAGTTTTAAGTCAGTTTATTTCAAGGCGTCACGAGTATGAAGCTGATGCCTATGCTGTTAAGAATTACGAGAAGCCTTTTGAGCTTGTGAGTGCTTTAAAGAAACTCACAGTGGACCATCTTGGAAACTTAAATCCTCATCGAATGAAAGTTTGGTTTGATTATTCACATCCGCCGGTATTAAAACGAATTCAAGCGATCGAGAATGCTTCTTTGAAGGATGAAGCCACCTCGTAAAAATAGTTATTTCTTAGAAAAATGCAAAACCTCTCAAGAGAGTTACGGCTCGCAGCACCATCGAGTTTGCTGATCATAGGTTTGAGTGATTTCCCACTCAAGACTGAACCGTTGGTCTTTTTTTGAAATTTTCCAATGATCCAGTGGTTGATCGCTCGTGTGGCTCGCAAGGCTGCGTTGCTGATTTGTGTTCGATTCTTGAAGTTGGCGAAGCGCTGTTTCCATATTTTTTTTAGAAATTCGCGTGACTTGGCTTAAGTGAGATCCTTTCCAATCACCCAAGGATCGCCATGCCTGGGTTTCAGGGTGGATAAGGTTAATTTTAATCGAAGTGGCGCTGAATTGCTTTGATTGAGGGTTGAAAGTGGGATCAGCATAAGCTTTTTTACTCTTACAAAAGCTACGAGATTGAGCCTTTTGGTGAGCTTGGACTTTTAGTTTAGCTTGATTTAATGCGACTCCAGAATAGGTTTGAATCAGTTTTTCAAAGTCCTGACTTTCCATCCACTCGTTGAGTTTTTCTTGAGTCAATGCTCCTTGGATAGGGTAGCTGCCTCCTTGAGTCGATTCCTTTGATCGACTTGAGACCATCTTGCAGCTTTGAGTATCAAGTTTTCCAAAAAGCTGAGCCTGTGCGTTTGTCGACATGAATCCGAATAGACTCAATCCAAACATCCAAAAGAAATTTTGTAAGAAACAAAAAAAGGTTCGGTGGCGGCTATCATTGGAGTCGCTTGAATGCATTGGTTCATTCCCCCAAGAAATGGTTTCTATGTGGCCGCAGGCAGAGCACCACGGCTTTAGCCGTGGGTGAATGAACCCGGCGGCGGAGCGGTGTATAACACCGCCATGGAGTATATCAAGACCGCCCATAGCGTTTATTATC
>CAYLWK010000416.1:0-7750 GCA_964387255.1 uncultured Oligoflexia bacterium | reverse complement strand
GGCGCACAAGCTTCATAGCCGTCAGCTCCATCTTTCGACGGAGTATTGAATTATCAAACTCAGCAGCTCCGGGGTTAAACTCATCCACAATGGTTTTGATCTTCTGAAAACTCTCGTGCTCAACGGAGAGTTCATATTGAAAGGCTTTCACCAAAAGACGAATCACCGAAAGAATAGGAGGGTTCTGCCCCAGACGTGCTCGCGCTGTTTGCTCATGGCTCGACGAATGAAAATAATGAATCCTTGCTCGAGAAGAGTCTGATAAGAAACGGCTTTCACTGTCCCCAAAGGACCGCAAGTCTGTGACAAACTCAGGCGAGCCTGACGAGGCTGCGGTGAGCTCAATCATCCCCAAAGAATGAGAGTCTGTGTTCTGATTTTGAAAATCAAAATCTTCTAAAAGAGCTTCTTTAAAATTAACGTCACCGGGATAGCCTTTGCGATGCCTTAAGCTTCGAACCTCCCATCTATTTTCCTTATCCCCTAGGAAATGTCGATATTTCTGAACCAAAACTGCTTCAAACTGAGATGCCGCATCTACGTCACCGTCAATAACGATGTCTAAATCTTGGTTAATTCGATAGATCTCCGTGAAATCATACGGCTTAAACCGATGGTTTTGTAGCTTCAGTCTCTCCGATTGATTAAGGAGATCCAAACGAGCATAGTGAATCAGCCCAGATGCTGTTCCCCCGAAAAGCCAGACCCGAAGGCCCCGGCTTTTGGCTTCATCTCTAATAAACCTGAGCTGATCCACTTGATTAGAAATGAGCCAAACTCTTTCAGAAAGCTGCTGAGCATCGACACTGATGCCGCCCAGCCCACGTGAGGCTTCAAAAACCCTGTCTTTACAAAAATCAGAACTTGCACGGATCAGGGTCGGAGTAAAAAAACTGGAACCTACAATTGCCCCCGCACAGATCCATTCTAAAACTGCAGTAAGAGATCCAAAGCCAAAACGATTGATGATGAGATGGGTTGATTTGATCCTCCGCCCGCTCCAGGTGCGTCGCAAAGTCAAGTAAAACTGATAAAGGCGCTTCAGCTGGATCAAAGCGAGAACCCCAAGGTTGGTCAAAGACAAAGATTTAAGAACATTCCATCATTCTTTCGAATGATGGACATATCATTTTGATTTTGCGCGTCAAGATTTTATAATCGAGACTTCTTACTGCTGAATCCTTTTTTACTAATTTAATTGATTCGATTTACCACTGAAGACTCAGGGATTGGTTTAGAGCTTTTGAATGAGCTTGAGCGTCGAGGTTTCCCCACTTCAGAGCTACTTTTTTCATTGTAGACTGAGGAAACGGACTCAACAAAGCTCTTGAAGAAAAGTATGATGTTGATCTTCCTGAACGACGTCGAGCCGTTCGAATTCGATTTTCAAAAAAAGCTAGATGAGAGTTAGGCTAAAGATTCAAAAAAACCGAAGAGGCCAGACACGAACACGACAAACTAGTCGATCTCGATATTGATCGTTGCCCCGAGATTATTGGAGCTTCCTACAAAGGAGTTTATGCAGACACTTCAGAAATTGATACTCGGATTAAAGCAATGATAACGGAGGATTTTAAAAAATACGATGGTCTTTTTGATCGTACTCAGTACCCTTATCTCTATCGAGCCGTACATCCAAATGAATGGGAGCAAATCAAAAGAAATAAGATGATGATGCTCATCACAAGAGTTAACTTCAAAAAAGAACTTGGCCCACAAGTTCAGGCGTTTGCAAAAGACCTGACTTAGGCTGGAAAAATAGTGAGAATTAAAGCAGCTAGTCCATACTATCGGCATGCTGGCTTACAAATACCTAGAGTAGAAACGATTGCAGCTCACTTTGCAGAAGTTGAAGTCTTAGATGAAGGTCAATGGATTCTTCTTAAGCGTGATGACGACCCTCTTGACGACCTTCTAGAAAAACACTGCAAATAAGCTAATGATTGGATACTAGTTTTTAAGGTTAATCGCTTTCTAAAATTAAGCTGTGTCTCATTTGACCTGCTTTGAACCTAACAGTGTCGACCATTTTAACACTAACTCATAAAAAAATACCAAAATATCAGCTCCTTAAAGCGGCAGATTTCTTGCAGCATAGTTCGTAGGGGTTTAATCATGGGGAAACTGAGTTTCCAGGATAAAAGAATAGGAATGGATAAAACGGCCAAGACTCGTTTTCAGGGTGTTTTCTTTCTCATTTTATTTTCTGCGATCACGGCTTGTTCGAAGCCAGTGGTATTTTCTAATTCAGTTGATTTTTCAAACCTTCAACGTTCTGATGGGCTCATTGATCCAAGAGTGGATGCAGAAAGCATTGGGTGGTGGTCAGATCCACGAATACCTTTTCCTGCAGCAAACGTCGGGACTTCAATCAGGGAAAGAGCCATCTTAATTGAAGATTATGTGGTGTTAGGAGCGAATCAGTCAGCAGCTGATTCTTTTCTTTATTCAAATCCTCAAGGGTTTTCAGATTACCTGATCGCTATTTGCAATTTCGTGGGGGTTGATTCCATTCAGCCAAGACCAATTTTGCCGGAAGTTATTAGTCTCTCGGGTAGCTCCAATGAAGTGGCTTATGAAAATTCTTTAACTGCAGTCTACGCTGCAGCGGTAGATTCAAGAAGTTATCTTGTGAAATTAGGTCGTCATGAGCATTCTGAAGTCGCACTGATTCCATCAGCACAGGGGAATTCAGCAGGCTCTCACCAAGGACTTCTTTTTCGCTCGTTTTGTAATGATAAATTCACATCACCCTCTCCCCAATAACCCTGATCTGCTTCTTTACTTCGGATCGATTACTATCTAATTCAAAATAACGCCATCAGTCATCTTAAGGCCGAACTGTCGTTTGCCTCAAAAAAGGCAACGAATGTAATTGCGACACGGCGCCCAGAGGTGTATTTTTAAGGCAATCATGAAAAAGAAAAAACAATCGATCGTGGATTTGGTGCTCTCATCTGTTGGGAAGAAGTATTTGATGTCGATCACAGGCCTAGGTCTTGTGATTTTTACGATTGCCCACCTTTCTGGCAACCTCCTTTTGCTGGTTCCTGATGAAGGCACCCTTTTTAATACTTATGCAAAGGGACTTCATGATTTGGGCATCCTATTGATTGTGGCTGAAGTGGGACTCGTGATTGCGTTTTTAGTGCATCTGGTGATTGCTGTGCAAACCAAACTCAATGTGCATGACGCTCGAGAGGAAGCGTATCATGCTCCTCAGTCAACTAAAGGTGGAAATTCTAAGTTTGGATTTGCTTCCAAAAACATGATTTTAGCTGGGGCCGTTCTTGGCGCCTTCGTGGTGTTTCATTTAATTCACTTTAAGTTTGGGCCCTCGATTGAAGAAGGGTATGTGACATTTGTGAAGGGTGAGCGTGCGCGAGATCTTTATCAACTTGTCATTCAAGAATTCAAAAAGCCTTGGGTGGTGTTGGTGTATGTTGCCTCGATGGTGATGCTGGGGATCCATGTAAAACATGGGTTTTGGAGTGCTTTTCAATCGCTTGGCCTAGCCTTTCCGAAGATTTCTAAGCCTATTTATGGATTGGGTCTTTTCATTGCTTTTGCTCTGGCAGCAGGCTTTATAGCAATTCCTTTAATTATCTTTTTTGGAGATTTTATCTAATGAGTGATCGTTTAAATGCCAATATACCTGAAGGACCGATTGAGAAAAAATGGCAGAAAGCCAAGTTCGATATGAAATTAGTCAATCCGGCGAATAAACGGAAACATAAGATCATTGTTGTCGGCACGGGTCTTGCTGGAGGTTCGGCTGCAGCGTCGCTCGGGGCTTTAGGCTACGAGGTCTTGAATTTCTGCATTCAAGACACGCCTCGTCGGGCTCATAGCATTGCGGCTCAAGGGGGTATCAATGCAGCAAAGAATTATCAAAACGATGGCGACAGTGTTTGGAGGCTTTTTTATGACACCGTTAAAGGCGGTGACTATCGATCTCGAGAAGCAAACGTTTATCGCTTAGCTGAGTTAAGCGTTAATATTATTGATCAATGTGTGGCACAGGGGGTTCCGTTTGCTCGGGAGTATAGTGGAGAATTAGCAAACCGATCTTTTGGTGGAGCGCAAGTTTCACGGACGTTCTACGCTCGAGGTCAGACAGGGCAACAGCTTCTTTTAGGAGCCTATAGCCAACTCATGAGTCAAGTACATGCGGGAAAAGTAAAACTCTTTCCACGCCGTGAGATGCTGGATGTGGTTTTGGTGGATGGAAAAGCAAGAGGAATCATTTGCCGAAACCTCATTACTGGAAAATTAGAACGCTATGCTGCAGACGCTGTTGTCTTAGCCACGGGTGGGTATGGTCGCGTCTTTTTCCTTTCCACAAATGCTTTTAATTCAAATTGCACGGCTGCATGGCGTGCTCATCGACGAGGGGCATTTTTTGCAAATCCTTGTTTTACTCAGATTCATCCGACCTGCATCCCTGTTTCCGGGGAGTATCAGTCCAAACTAACTTTGATGAGTGAGTCACTTCGAAATGACGGTCGCGTTTGGGTTCCCAAAAACAAAGAGGATGCTAAAAAAGATCCAACCTCTATCTCAGAAAGTGATCGCGATTATTATTTAGAGCGACGTTATCCGAGCTTCGGAAACCTGGTTCCACGAGATGTGGCTTCTCGAAATGCAAAATACGTCTGTGATGAAGGTCGAGGGGTTGGAGCCACGGGGCGGGCTGTGTATCTTGATTTTAAAGATGCGATCGGGCGAGACGGTGAAAAAGCGATTCGAGAGCGCTATGGCAATTTGTTTCACATGTATGAAAAAATCACTGGTGAAAATCCATATCAAGTTCCAATGAAGATTTACCCTGCCGTTCACTACACCATGGGAGGTCTTTGGGTGGATTACAATCTTCAGACTACGATTCCAGGATTATTTGCTGCAGGAGAAGCTAATTTCTCTGATCACGGTGCAAATAGATTAGGAGCCTCTGCTCTAATGCAAGGACTTGCAGATGGTTATTTTGTGATTCCGAGCACGATTGGAAACTACCTTGCTCGAGAAAATCCTAAAACTATTTCTGAAGATCAGAGTGAATTTAAAGATGCCGAAAAAAGTGTCGAATCCATGAGTAAGAAATTAATGGAAGCGGGTAGCCGTGGATCTAAGACAGTGATCGAATTTTACAGAGATTTGGGACACATTGTTTGGGATAAGATCGGCATGTCCAGAAATGAGGCAGGCCTTAAAGAAGCGATCGATTCGATCCAAAAATTGAAAGCAGAATTTTGGAACGGCTTTAAGCTTCAAGGCTCATCGGATGACTACAATAAATACTTTGAGCTTGCAGGAAGGGTCGCAGACTTTTTCGAGCTCGGAGAACTCATGGCAAAAGATGCTTTGATTCGAACGGAATCCTGTGGTGGACATTTTCGAGAGGAAAGTCAAACAGAAGATGGAGAGGCTCTTCGAAAAGACGATGAGTTTAGCTTTGTGTCTGCTTTTGAATATCAAGGCGAAGGACAGGAGCATCAACTCCATAAAGAACCCCTTTCGTTTGAAAACGTAAAACTCACTCAACGGAGCTACAAGTAATGGCAGCAATCTCATTAAATTTGATGATTTGGAGACAGAAAAACAGAAACGAAAAGGGAAAGATGGTTTCCTATCACCTCGACGGTGTGAACCCGGATATGTCTTTCTTAGAGATGCTTGATTTGCTCAACGAGAAGCTTTTGAAAGAAAATCAAGAGCCAGTGGAGTTTGATTCGGACTGCAGAGAAGGAATCTGCGGGACCTGTTCACTGGTAGTGAATGGTCAAGCACATGGACCCGAACGAGGCACCACCGTGTGTCAGCTCCATATGCGTCACTTTGAAGATGGCCAAACTGTTGTGATTGAGCCATGGAGAGCCAAGGCTTTTCCAATTGTAAAAGACTTGGTGGTGGACCGAAGTGCTTTTGATCGGATCATCGAAGCGGGTGGTTACACTCACGCCAAAACAGGGCCTCACCCTGATGCTAATGCGATCTTAATCCCGAAAGAGGATGCTGACCGGGCATTTGATTCCGCCACCTGCATTGGCTGTGGAGCCTGTGTTGCAGCCTGTCCAAATGCCTCTGCCTCGCTATTTACTTCAGCAAAAATCACCCATTTAGCGCTTTTGCCACAGGGAAAAGTTCAGTCTCGTGAGCGAGTTAAGAACATGGTTGATCAGATGGACCATGAGGGATTTGGACATTGCTCAAATATTGGAGAATGTGAAGCGGCTTGCCCAAAAGAGATTAAACTAGAAAATATCGCAAAAATGAAACGCGAGTATCTTAAATCGTTAGCTTCGATTGACTAAATTTCTATTTTTTTGAACTCATCGACTAAAACTCGCTTTACAATTCCGACCGAAAGGCTTAGGTAGGGCCTATGTTCCAGAGGCTCTATCGATCTGTGTCTTTTTTTTCAATGATTTTAGGACTATCGAGTCTCTGTGGAACTCTATTGATCTCAGTGACCCCTACACTCTCTCAAGCGCAAGAAGACGGCACAGTGACGTCATTGACGGGCGATGATCAGGCTTTGCCAATCCGAAGCCTCACTGAAATCGGCCTCAACCAGATTGATTTTGATTTGAGCCTCAACATGGACCAAAAGTCGATCGGAGGAAGAGCACGATTTGTGATCGAGCCCACCGATGCTCCAGTCATTGTTCGGATAGATCTCAGTCCAAGTGAAATCACGGAGATCACCACAGGTACAGATCACCAAGCAGCGACTCATGTGATTGAGACCAATAAAGAGGACTCCGATGGCGAGAGGTCGCAACCACGTCGTTTGTTGCACTTACGGTTACCTAAAGGCACCTCAGAGTTTCAAATTGTTTATAAAAAACCTAATCGAGAATCTTCCAATCCAAATTGGTTTTCAAACTTCCTGCATACGTTGCCAAAGGGAATAATCTCTAATGAACTGATTCAGTTTTATGGACTTTCACTTTCAGACTGGGCTCCATTTGAACCTGCCCAAGAAGACCATTTTGTCTCCACCAACGTGAGAATCAACACCGGCACCTCTCCAATGAAGGTCGAGGTCACTCATTTAAGGCAAATCCTGGATCACCCCGTGGAAGGATACGATGAATTCGAGTCAGTTCGCCCCTCGAATTTAAGCAAAATGGCGCTCGTCGCTTTTGAGCCCTTTGATTCGGCTCAGGGACGTCTTCATGGCGAATTAGAAGCCTTCATTCATCCCACTCAGCCAATGGATGAAGCAGCTAAAGAGCTTTTACTCTTAGCAAGCCAGTCATTTGCTACCTTTAACCAAGAGGTTTCACAGAAAATCAATCAGTTACTTGCAAATGGAGCCTCACAGCTTGGCCTGACTGCCATTTCAAATGACTTGAAAAATGCGGATAAAGACACCGAGTCAGACACTTCTTTGGGTTCACCGATTCGAATCCATATCATTCCTCACCAATTCCCAATGGCGTATTTTGCCAAAGGAAATCTGATTTTAATAAATGAAGATCACGCACGTAGCACGCGGTCATTCAAACAACTTCTGATCCAAGCATTTTACGACTTGATCGAAGAAACGATGTCGGATCACCTAAACCTCCTCCTGATGACTAAAGCGACAGACATTCCAGGGATCTCGATTTGGAGAAGAAAAGAAGTCGTTCGACGAGCAGCGAGCTCTTCACTGGAGGAGTGGCTTCAAGAAAAGCGTCCCTTGAAGTGGGATCATTTAGATCAAGACAATCGAGCGTTAGGTCTTCATCACGCTGAAGACTCT
>CAYLWK010000415.1:0-3928 GCA_964387255.1 uncultured Oligoflexia bacterium | reverse complement strand
CATTCCACTTCTCGCGTTGTCCGCATCGATCGGTCCTTTTGTTGGTCAGAATTGGGCCGCTCAGAAGACCCACCGCCTACAAGAAGCGTTTCAACTTGCGTATCTCTTTTGTTTAGCCTGGGGAGTTGGTATGGCAATTCTTCTTGCTTTTACTGCCACGCCTCTCACACGTGCTTTTGACCCAGATCTTTTGGTGATTCACTCTTCCACGCTTTATCTTAAGACGGTGCCGATTAGCTATGGGCTCCTGGGAATTTTATTTGTCACGAACGCCAGTTTCAACTCTTCTCGGCGTCCCTTGATCTCTTCTAGTTTATCGATTTTAAGAGTTTTTGTGATTTACGTGCCTTTGGCTCTTCTTTTGTCTCATTTTTTTGGGCTTAAAGGTATTTACCTTGCGACAACGATTTCAAGTGCCACCTCGGGATGCCTTGCTTATTTCATCTGTCGGAAGCTTTATCCGACTTACCCCCCAGGTCCTCAGAGTAAATAGCATTTTGAGGACAAACTTGAATGCAAAGCTGACAGCCTTCACACGAGTCCGTATCAATCACATACTGCCCAACACCATAATAGATACTCTCTGTGGGACAGACGCTCAGACATTCCATCGATTCGGCACAGTTTTGACTTATTTTTGAGACTGTTGTTTTCATGAACCATTTTCCTTTTTTGAAACTGGGTGCAATTGAAGCACTTTTTTTTGAATCCGACGAAGGTCTGAGGCGTCTAAGTCAAAGACAGGTAACCACTTTGACTCTCGTGGGGCTAAATGAAATCCCTGTGGCCGCTCACACAGTGCCAGACCAAAGTAAAAAGCCAAAGACGTATGATAACAGTCTTTTCCTTCGTCTTTTAAAAACACGGGCTCTCGACAGCGTCGCAACGGAAGCTCCAGCCCTTTTTCGGGATAAAAATAACGAACTAAAAGAGCAGCGATTTCACTGGGAGTCACCCCCAAACGAATCTGATAGAACCACTCAATCATTTCAGGAGCTTCGCTGAGGTAGGCTCCTCGCTCTTCGCAAAATCCTTCCCAGCTCAGTTCTTTCTGAGACTGGTCTAAAAAAATTTGAGCCAGTACATGGGATAACGACAGAGAAAACGCACACGGAAAAATCCAGTCGCGGTGGTCCAACTCTTCAATTCCTCGCACTAACTCATAGACCATTCTTCCTAAACGAACTCCGTCTTCATACGCTTTTTCATACACTCCCAGTGTGACTGCTGATTTCCACTGATTTTTTTCTAAAACCAAATCAAAAAAATCATAAAGAAGACCCGCATGGATTGCGACTTTTGATCGAGAAATCTCATGGGTTTCAAGATAGTCGTCAAGTTCGATGGTCTTAGGGATCACATCCTCAAGTTTGATAGAGAGTGTCTCATTGGAACGCTTAGGCCAGCCGTCGCCTTGTAACTTCAACTTACGAAGCGCTACCAATAGGTTTCGTGATCCTTTTTTCCCAAAAAAAGCTAAAAAGCGGATTGGTTTTTCGAGGTGGTTTTCGTCTTCTTCATCGTCAATGAGACGAGAGCTCATCTGGCCTCGTCGATCTTTTAAAACTTTTTCAAAAAAATGCCAATAGACTGGGTTTGACGAAATCACCGCCGCAAGAGAATCATCAAAGGTTTGAGGATCCATGTGATACTGGATATACGTACCCACCGTTTGCCCCAAATCTAATTGAGGTCTGACTTTATCAAATATCTCAGAAAAGTACTTCATGATTCCAGTCGGTGACCGCTGAACCTCCTCACATCGAGTCAAACAAAAATGATCAAATCGATCTCTGAGAGATTGCTATTGTCATTGTCTCTCCCAGAGTTTCATTTTATGATGAAGGTCTATGGAAACCCAAGCAAAAAGCATCATGTCGACTGAACTCATCACCATCCCTCCTGAGACTCGAATTGAGGAAGCGCTCAAGATCTTAGTCAATAATAAGATCACAGGGATCCCCGTAGTCAATCCTTCTGGAAGACTCATTGGAGTGCTCTCAGAAATTGATATCATCCATCAAATCACCAAAAAAAAGAAACTCAAACCAGACGATTTTAATGATCAGATCGCATTCACTGAAAAAGTTCAAGCCATCGAAGAATCCACTCAGTTAAGCGAGATTTTAAAGCTTTTCACTGAGAATCAGTATCGCCGCCTTCCTGTTATAACTAAAGAAGGCAAGCTTGTGGGCATTATTACTCGGCGTGACATTATGAGAGTCTTATTTTACCGCGCTCGTATGGGAGACGCATGAAGCTTCGCCTAGAAACCCAGTCAGGAGTTTCCATTCTTCATGTCTCAGGCGATGTCTCTGCGCATCAATTTGATGTGCTTCATGCGGGCATCAAGAAATTTTTAACAGTTGGAAAAAATCAAATTATCGTTGCCCTTGAGCAAGGAAGTTCAATGGACAACGACGCCGTTCGGAAAATCTCTGAACTCAATACTCTTGCAAAAGAACTATCAGGAGAGATCATCATTGTGGTCCCTGATGAACAAAAACTTAAACTCATTCAAAGTTATTCAAAACCTCCTCTTGTTTCTGGATTTCCATCGATTGAGAAAGCAACTGAGTATTTTAAGTCTCAAGCTCAAAACGAAACGATAGAAGATCAGGATCGACAAGAGGAAGAACCTCTTGAGGATTCCTCCTCTTCTAGTCAAATTGTAAAAAAACTCAAAGAGGAAAATGAAACTCTAAAAAAACAACTCACTCAAGCGGCTCAAGGTGAACTCAAACAACTCAAAAGTGATGCGATTCAGTTTAAAAAAGAAAAAAAGGAGATGGAAGCACATATTCAAGAGCTTTTGGATCAAAAACGTCTTGCACCTAATAAAGAGGCCTATGAAGAAAAAATCAAAAGTTTACAAGAAAGAATTAAAACGCTCATGGAAAAAAATCACAAACTTGAAAAAGAGCTCACTGAACTTGCCTCTTCGAAAGGCGCCTGAAAGCGAACTGCGCCATCAAATCAACCTATCAATGAGTGAATCGCTTCAAAAGGTGTAATCTAAATCGATCATGAGAATTTGATTTCTCATCGTGCCACCTATAGGAAACTGATAGTCAATATAGTTTGCTCTTACATCAAAGTTCTTAACGAGTCGCACACGGGAATCGATTTGAAAGCCTGCTAAATCAGAGCGATAATCGCCTAAAAATGAGGCTCCAAAAACACTTAAAATCGAATCAGCTTGGATTTGTCGCCAAACCAAACGAACATTAAAGTCTCCTGGGTTTTTAATTTTTCCAATCTCAACTCCTGTCAAAAACCCAAACCGTTCTGAGGACGCTGCAAAATTAAAAACACTATCAAAAAAAGGTGCAATCTCAACACCAGCAATGGACGGTAACTCAAAATCAAACCCTGCATTCACTAAGTGAAAATCATTTTGATACGTCAGCGTCCCCCCAGATTGATCCACTCGATTACCATAAGGAATTGTCGTGCTATGGAGCGTATTAAACCCAGAAAGCTGGGTAAACACATAAACGCCCGCCGTAAAGCTTACTTGCCCTACCTGAAGTCCAGATTGAAGCGCATATAAATGTGTGTCCGCTGCGAATTCTCTTTCCTCAACCCAGTAGACACCCGCATGAACCCAAGGGCGTACCGAATTTGCTCGGTCTCCTTCCCAGCCAAAAGAGGTCCCCTCGGGTCTTAAGTCTCGATCCCAAAAAAGCTGCGACCCTAAGGGTCGATAGAAATGTGCTGGAGTCTTCCCAGCTTCTAAGTAGCCACCTTTTAAGAACTCTAATTCCTTTCGAATATAGACAGAACGAAGCTTTAAAATTTTTGGATCAAGGGAGTCCCCTAAATACTGCGTACCTGATCCACCAGCTCCTGAACTCGTTCCAAACTCTAAACCTAGGTACCATCCTGAATCGATGTGAGGTTCAATTGCGACCTCAGCACGAAACCC
>CAYLWK010000414.1:0-7530 GCA_964387255.1 uncultured Oligoflexia bacterium | reverse complement strand
AAACAGAAGCACCTCTTGTGGTGAAACCCTATATCGGAAGTATGACTCGGTCAGAAGTGATGGCCATGATGACAGGTGGAATGGCGACAGTCTCCGGGGGAGTGATGGCAGCGTTTGTTGGCTTTGGCGTGGATGCTGGCCATTTATTGGCTGCGTGGGTGATGTCAGCGCCTGCTTCTTTAGTATTGGCAAAGATCATGGTGCCTGAGACTGAAAAGTCCAAAACCTTTGGAAGTGTTAAAATTCATGTTGAAAAAACAGGCGAAAATGTCATCGATGCTGCCTGCCGAAGTGCTTCCGATGGACTGAAACTAGCACTCAATGTCGCAGCAATGTTAGTGAGCTTTATAGCCTTTGCAGCCCTTTTAAATTGGCTTCTTAGTGTGTTTCCTCCGATTGCCGGAGAGCCGCTCACGTTTGAAAGAATCATGTCGTGGATCTTTGCTCCTTTGGCTTTCTTCACGGGCGTACCGTTGGAAGAAGTTTCAACCGTGGGAATGTTACTTGGGAAAAAAACATTTTTAAATGAATTCATTGCGTATCTTGATTTGAAAGACTTAAAAGGCACTTTATCTGAACGGGCATTTACGATCTCCACTTATGCTCTTTGTGGGTTTGCCAATTTTAGCTCCGTTGCAATTCAAATCGGCGGAATTGGCGCGTTAGTGCCAGAACGGCGAAAAGATCTTGCAAAAAATGGCATGCGGTCCTTAATTGGAGGAACTTTGGCAGCTCTAATGACAGCGTGTGTGGCAGGGATGCTGCTATGATCCCTTCTTTTAGAAAAGCGTTTGACTCATTTGAGAACAGAATCCACTTAAACAACGCTGGTGTCACTCCGATTACACTTGAAGCGAAAACAGCTATCAGTGCTTGGGCAGAAAAATTAGCTCGTGAAGGTATTTTGATTTTAGATGATTTATTTCAAGTTTTCTCGGAGTCTAAGTCGCGACTCTCAAAATTGATCGACTGTGATTCTGAGGAAGTCGCTTATACTTCCACGTGTGCGGCATCGATCACGCAAGCGGCATTTGGACTTCATCTTCAACCGGGTGATGAGGTGATTCAATGGGAGCAGGAATATCCTTCGAATGCCTATCCATGGATTGCGCTTGCAAAGCAAAAAGGAATTCAACTCACTCGAATTGCGAGTCTTGATTTTCAAATCAACTCTGAACTTTTGGTTTCAAAAATCTCTAGTAAAACAAAAGTAGTAGCTTTATCTTGGGTTCAGTTTCAGACAGGCGCCCAATCAGATTTAAAGAAAATTGCAAAAGCTTGCCATGAGGTCGGTGCACTTCTGGTGGTAGATGCCATTCAAGGCTTGGGTATTTTACCCTTTTCCTTTAAGGCGACAGGGGTCGACATCTTATGTGCGGGTTCTCATAAATGGCTTTGTTCGCCATTAGGGCTGGGTCTGTTGGTGATGAAAAAAGAACTCATTAGTCAATGTCAGCCAATTTTACATGGGGCATTCACTTACGGTACTCCAGAAGACGAGGTGCTTTGGGAAAAAGAGCCGGTTGATCAAATCGGCCGATTTGAGCCAGGTTCTCCTCCGGTCCTGCCGGTTGTGGGTCTTAATGGAAGCTTGAAAGCGATGGAGCAAGCTGGAGGAGTTAAAGTGATTTGGGAAAAAGCCAATGCACTTTCAAATCAACTGAGACAAGGACTTAAATCTGTAGGGTTCCAGGCGTATGATTCGCAAGATCAAGGCGGTAACGTGGAGCATCTGAGTCCAATTGTGACTTTGAATGCTCCTGAGCAGCGAATCAATGCTTTTGATCGAGAGCTCACGAAACACCACATTACGCATGCTCTTAGGGCAGGGGGGATCCGATTGTCACCCCATGCTTTTAACGAGGAAGCTGAGATAGATGAGGTAATAAAAATTGCGAGAAGAGTTTAATTTTGCTAGTCTGCGTCACAATGGTAGAGGGATGGATGGTCTTCGATCCCGCCATAAAAGTGTTAAGAATGAATAACCATGATTGATTCAAAGAGTTAGGGATTGAATCAAAGCAAAGGGTCAACAGAGTAAGGACACCCTGGAGTCAACTAGAAGAGAGGAATAAGGAAATGAAATCATTTTCAACGTTTAGAAAAAAAAGTTTCACTGCGGTTGCAGTTGTTGCATTGAGTCTCGGGATGCTGACGGCATCAAATTCTGCGAAAGCACAAGTGACGTTAGGAACTTTTCAAAATCTAAGTCAAGCAGATATTGATAATGTTTATAAAGCGTTTGGGTTTGCACTCAAACATCGATTTTATCAACCTGCGGACACTTTGGGAGACTGGGGTTTTGAAATCGCGTTTGAAGCAACTGTGGATCTTTTGAATCAAGAAACTCAGACTTCTTTGGGGAAATTTGGGGCATCATCATTAAATGTGCTTCCCATTCCAAAATTACAAGTGGCCTTAGGCCTTCCTGCTGGGTTTGAAGTGGGGATGGGATTTTTAGGTGGCATCCAAGATCTCACACTCCTAAGTTTCGGCCTTGTGAAAACATGGCTTGATTTGGAGTTCATGGCCGTAGACACTCGGGCGAGTTTTGGAACAAATAAGCTTTCCAATTTTTCAGCGACCAACTGGAGTTTTGAGGCGATTTCATCGTTTCCTCTTGGGATCACAGAGCCTTATGTTTATTTGGGTTTAGCCGGAGCTTCGATCAGTCTAAATGACTTGAACGCACAACAGCTAGGTCAACTTGCTGGTCTAGAGTCAAGTCGTTCTTTTACTTCAGCGTACTTTGGATTTGGACTTCCATTGAAGCTTGGATTTTTCCATCTTCGACCTGAAGCTCAATTTTTCACAATTGGTGAGTTTTCAGTCGGGACACGTCTAGCCTTTGTCCTGTAAGTTGAGGTTCGTGGATTAGAAAAATTAATTTTTTAAAAATAAAGCCATCTTGGGATGCCAGATCATCTCAAGATGGCTTTTTAAGTGTGGGACGTCATTCAAATTGAACTTTAAAAAAATTCTTTTTTTTATTTTATTTTTATCGTTTGGAATGAATCTTTCTTTTCTTTTTGGTCAGGTAGATCGGTCATGGGCATTTGGCAAACTGGGAAACGAAGCAAAGCGCGCCCAAAAAAATTCAGAGCTTTTTTCTGAACTTTTTAGAGTCGTTTTCACGCATTCCGTTGATGATCGGCAGTTTTTTGGAGACTGGGTAGATACGTTGAACCAAGGCGGATCTTTAGAGGGGATGTATAATGCATTGGTTCATTCCCATTTCTACCGTCATTTGGAAAAACAAACGATTCCAAAGAATAAATTAGCGACCTTACCGCTTGATCTAGAGAAACTTAAAAGTAAGAAAATCTCAGATCAGTCTGGTTTTGAGTTTTTTATTCAAGAGCTTCTTTGGATTCGCGGGCAGCTCAAACCTAAATCATCACTTGAAATAAGGACAGACTCAGGACAGCCATTGCCTGTGATGGGGCTAGAGCAACTCTTAGGGGACCAGAATCAAGAAAAAACAGTGAAAGCAGCAGAGCTTTTGAAGGACACTGAAGTTCCACGAGTTTTTATCTCATCCAGTCCGTTTGTATTAAAGCGAGTCTTAGGCGATGCTGCGTTAAAGTTGATCGATCAAAAAAAGCAAAATCGAGCTGACCTGGCTCAGTGGTATTCTGCTTTAACGTTGCGACTGAGTCGCTCGAAGGTTTATTTTGGGCTTGAGCTTCGGCATCGACTGAGTCGAAAATTTCATCGAAACTGGGCTCTCAAAGCGAGCGAAGATTTGTTAAAATGGGAAACACTCAATCGCTATCATAGGATCTTAAATCAAAAATTAGGGATCCAAGATTGAGTTTGGGTTTAAGAAGGGGAGCCAAAGCAGATGATTTCTTTTTTTCGATGGGTGAATGAGCAAGTGGATCGTTTTAGCGAGTGGATGGGACCAGAATCGGCAGATGAAGATCTACCAAAGGACGGCGGATCCGATGAAGATCACGCGAGGGGAGACACATCTTCGAAGTTCACTCAAGAGTCAACAAAGGGGCCTGAAAATAAACCTAAGATAGCTCGCGCTCCAAGGATCAGAGTCAAGCCACTTCATGATGTGGTTTGGAAGGTTCAAAGTGAAACAAACTCGGTAGCCAGAGAGCTACCAGTGACGAACCTTTCGGTATCGGGTCTAGCTCTTGATTTAAGTGGGATCGCATTGAATGAGCCACCCTTGTTAGGATTGGATCAAGTAGGAGCAAAGAGAAAAGGCCAGTTAAAGTTAAAAAATGAGCAGATCGCAGTTGAAATAGAGGTTGTGCGTGTGACTTCAAACTTTGTAGGTGTCAGGTTTATCGAGTCTCTAGGCAATCTTAGAAATCGGATTAATCGATATTTTGAAACCGAGCTTTTGGCAATCGAGATGAAACGAGTCGATCCCAAGTTTCTTCGTGCTGATACGAGTGAGGGTGAGCCTCATTGGTATCGTTCTTCCGATGGGGCGGAGCTTTTTTTGATCACTCAAGAAAATGATTTGAAGCGGTTTACTTTAAGTTTTCTAGGGTTTTATTTTGAGGGGCAAGAAGGAGAGCCTTTACGGTTTGGAACGATTGATCGGGAGTTTGAAATTGATTCGAAGCGATTTGTAGAGGATGATTCCATTCGTTTTGAATCCATCATCCCTTTTGAAGCGAAAGGGTCAGCGCTTCGTCTGATTGAAGGAATCGAGGAGCTTGAACCTCAGTTGGTCAAAACTTTAAATCAGTGGATCGAAAATGAATCCTGTCGAGTTTAGGAATAGAAATCCCTTCACCATCATAGGAGAAAAATTCTTTGTGAGGTTTTCCCTAGTGCAGTGGAAATCTGAGTCAGAATCTGAATCTGAATCTGAATCTGAATCTGAATCAGGTGGTGATGTCGCGGTAGAGGAAGAGCGTCCAGAGCTTGCTGAGCCTCCTCGATATGCCAATGTCTTGCACAATGATGACTATACGACGATGGAGTTTGTGATTGAAGTGTTGAT
Organism: uncultured Oligoflexia bacterium; assembly: GCA_964387255.1. Classification (GTDB taxonomy): domain Bacteria; phylum Bdellovibrionota; class UBA1018; order UBA1018; family CAUJDS01; genus CAYLWK01. Next base: position 2,558 of record CAYLWK010000414.1, on the reverse strand, counting down.
GAGATTTTTCAATAAAAGTCATGAGCAAGCAACGCAGCTCACGTTAAAGGTGCACCATGAAGGTCGGGCAATAGCAGGAATTTATTCGTATGAGATCGCTGAGACCAAAGCGATGCAGGTTCATCAGGCCGCTCAACAGCAAGGTCACCCTCTCAAGTGCACTGTAGAGGAGGTAGAGCGTTAAAAGAGGCTCAGAGTTTGACACTGCTCGGTTCAATCCCATATTACAGATTAAGAGAGTGTTTGATTCACTCAAGTCGCGGAAGTTTAAAGCTACGTGACAAGCACTCCCTAAAGGAGCTTTATGATTGGTCGAAGAGCAGAAGAAGTCCTCAATCGAGCCGTACGTTTTGCCTTTGAGCGGAGCCATGAGTACTTTACGTTAGAGCACGTGCTTTTGAGCATGCTTGAAGATTCCAATATCCTAGATATTATTAGTGCGTGTGGAGGGTCTTATTTAGACCTTCAAAAAGATCTTGAAGATTACCTCGATCGAGAAGTCCCTCAAAAAGACTCCAGTGAAAAACCTGTGACGCGCGATAAGTCGTTTGAGCCTTTGGAGGATCCAGAACAGCAGGAAGCTGAAGAAGAGCTTTCTCGACACCCCGTCGCCACCCTCAGCATTCAGCGTCTAATTCAAAGAGCATTGTTTCATGTTCAGTCGGCGGGTAAAGATGAAATCAACCCTGAAGACCTGCTGGTGGCGCTTTTTCAGTCTAAAGATTCCTATGCGATTCATTTATTGAAAAAATATGGGGTTGAACGGCTAGATGTCTTAAATTTTATCTCTCATGGCGTGGTAGAAAAAGATGAGAGCGATGTGGTGTCTCAAGATCAGGAAGAGGGCGCATCATCAGCTTCGAGCGACTCTCTTGGATCTGATCAGCGTTCGAAGAGTCGGCCTAAGCCTAGAAATCGAGCTGAAGAAGCACTCGATCAATTTTGTATCGATCTTAATCAACTTGCCGAAAGAGGAAAGATTGATCCCCTTGTTGGCAGAGCACATGAGTTAGAACGAATGGTTCAGACCTTGTGTCGACGTCGTAAGAATAACCCTCTTTTAGTTGGCGAAGCAGGAGTGGGAAAGACTGCGCTTGCTGAAGGGCTAGCTTTGAGAATAGTAGATCAAGAAGTTCCCAAGATTTTGGAAAAAGCAAAAGTCTATTCACTCGACTTGGGGTCGTTACTCGCGGGAGCGAAGTTTCGGGGTGATTTCGAAGCGCGTTTAAAAAAAGTCCTCAAAGGTCTTGAGGCAAAAAAAGAAAGTGGTTTTAAGCCCATCTTATTTATCGATGAAATTCACACGATCATTGGAGCCGGATCGGTGAGTGGCGGTGTCTTAGATGCTGCAAATTTATTAAAGCCGTTTTTGTCTCGTGGTGAGGTGCAATGCATTGGGTCGACGACCTATGGAGAGTATCGAAATGTTTTTGAAAAAGATCATGCACTTGCGAGACGGTTTCAAAAAATTGATGTGAACGAGCCAACCAAAGAAGAAGCCATTCAAATTCTTGAAGGGTTAAAGCCTAAGTTTGAAGAGCACCACGAGGTTCGCTATAGTAAAGAAGCAATTCGTGCTGCCGTGGAGCTCAGTTCTAAACACATCACAGATCGGTTTCTTCCCGATAAGGCGATTGACGTGATGGACGAAGTCGGAGCGAGAGCTCGAATCCTAAGTGTTGAGAGACAGAGGCAAAGAGAATCTTCCAATCATGATGAGTCACCAAAAAAGGATGGGCAGAGCTCGGAAGAGAATTCAACTCTTAAAAAGTCAGCTGAATCTCAAAGCACTCAGAAAAATGATAAAGATCAAGAACTGAAACGCGAATTGACATCCGCTGAGTCTCAAGAGTTTCCTCAAGATCCAGCTTCCAAGAGCGATCCTCTTGGGACCACTCAGCTTGGTTCTAAGCCCAAACTGATTGAAGAACATGACATCGAGGAACTGATTGCTAAGATTGCAAGAATTCCTCAACGATCCGTGTCTCATTCGCAAAAAGAGAGGCTGAAGAATCTAGAACGAGATTTAAAACTTACAATTTATGGTCAAGATCATGCGGTTCAGGCTCTTGTGACAGCGATTCGTTTATCTCGTTCGGGACTTCGATCGGGTGAGCAGCCTGTGGGAAGCTTTTTATTTTGTGGTCCTACCGGGGTGGGGAAAACGGAACTATCAAAGCAGCTTGCAAAACTTTTAGGAATTCAGTTTCTTCGATTTGACATGAGTGAGTACATGGAAAAGCACACTGTGTCGCGATTGATTGGAGCGCCTCCGGGGTATGTCGGTTTTGAGCAAGCAGGATTATTAACAGATGCTGTGACAAAAAATCCCCATTCCGTGATCCTTTTAGATGAGATTGAAAAAGCCCATCCAGATCTATGGAACATTCTTTTACAGGTCATGGATCATGGCTTTTTAACCGATAATAATGGGAAAAAAGCGGACTTCAGAAATGTGATTTTAATCATGACCTCGAATGTTGGTTCAAGAGAAAGTGATCGAAGGACCTTGGGCATTCAATCAGAGCCAATGGCTCACTCAGCGTCGAGGAAAGAAG
>CAYLWK010000413.1:0-8522 GCA_964387255.1 uncultured Oligoflexia bacterium | reverse complement strand
AAAACAGTTCTTGGGCAGCTTTCAATTGTTGAAGGTAGCCGAACACTAGAGGCATTAGAGCTTGTTGATTCTCGAACACTTTCAAACTTCTTAGTCAATGAACATCCGCAAACAATTGCTCTTGTTTTGGCACATCTGGACCCAAACAAGAAATGTGATGTTTTGAAGCGACTTCCTGAAGGAATTCAAACTGAAGTCGTCCTAAGGATTGCTAACCTTGACTATATCTCGCCGACCTTAATTGCTCAGGTAGATGAAGTGTTAAAGCAAGAACTTGCGACACTTGGTTCCATTGACACTCAACAGCTTGGTGGTGTTCAGCCGATTGCTGATATGCTCAATGTGATGGAAAAAAATACAGAACAAAATATCATGTCTCGAGTAGAGGAAAAAGATCCACAGCTTGCTGAGGAAATCCGAAAGCTCATGTTTGTATTTGAAGATATCATTCATATTGATGACGGTGGGATGCAAACTCTCCTTAAGGACGTACCAAATGACAAGCTCGTTATTGCTCTTAAAACTGCTCCTGAAGAGATTAAAGATAAGATCTTTAGGAATATTTCAAAAAGAGCTGCAGATCTTCTCAGAGAAGATCTTGATAGCCTTGGTCCAGTTCGCCTGTCTGACGTAGAAGGAGCGCAACAAGAGATTGTCAATGTTGCTAAGCGGCTAGAAGCAGAAGGTAAGATTATTATCAGTCGAGGCGGAGAGGGAGACGCACTTGTCTAATCCATCCGGCTTTAAACGAAGTGAAATTCCAGTGCAACCAGAGGTTGCAAGTGAAGAAACAGCTTCTCAAGAGATCTTTACAATTGATGATCAGTCCACAAGAAAAAATGAAGTGAAAGATTATCATTTCAAGAAAATTCATCGCGCCGGCGAGGGCAGTTACGCCTATACCAAGAAAAAGTACGGCCCATTAGCAGCCACGGATCCAGATCGAAAGACCAAAGATCAAAAAGCTGGCCGATTTCGAATTAGTCCTATTCTTCGATCTCCTCTGTCGATAGATATTGAAGAGAAAAAAATGATCGAAAAGCAGGTCGCAGAAGAGCTTAGGGCTATGAAGGAGAAGGCCACTCGAGAAGGATTTAAGCAAGGGCAGGAGGATGGCTATAAAAAAGGATATGAAGAGGCTTATCAGAAGCTAACGAAAGAAGGGCAGGAACGACTAAGTCGCATCGATACGCTTTTAAATGAAATGGAACATGCCAAAGAAGAAATTTTTCAATCGAACGAAAAGTTTATCATTGAGATGATCAATCAGATCGCTCAAAAGGTCATCCTCAGAGAATTAGAAACAGATCAGGACTATCTACTCAGATTGAGTAAAGATATCATCGAAAAAATTGGGGTTCGAGAGAATGTCTTGATTCGAATCAATCCCAAGGATGTCGAAAGTATTGAGCTTCTTCGGGCAGGATTAGTTGAGAAACTTGGTGAATTTAAGAATCTTCAAGTGGAAACCTCAGAGAAAGTAAAGCTTGGAGGATGTTTAATTGACACTGAGTGGAACGCGATCGATGCAAGGATAAAAACTCAGTTAGAAAAAATAGAAGAAACGCTCACTAGCCGTTCGAAGGTAGTAAAATCGGGCGTAATTAAGTCACAAGTTGCTCAAATAGAAGAAGAGGCCAAAACTGACTCTAAAGATGCTCAGGAAAAGTTTAAATCAGACACCTCCGACTCAGATGGAGGAGCAGACGAGGGCGCTGCTTAGCGACTATGACTTATAAAATCAACGAACAAAAGTATCGAAATCGGTTGGCAACACGATTGTTGTACAATGAAGCTGGTAAAATCACTCAAACTCGTGGAACACTGTATGAGGCTCATCTGCCAGGAGCTGCAGTCGGGAGCTTGTGTGAGATCATACGGGATCCACGAGTCTCAAATAGTCAACGAGTCGAAGCGGAAGTAATAGGGTTTAATGAAAAACGTGTTCAGCTCATGCCTTTCGTTGATATGGCCGGAGTGAATAAAGACAGCCAGGTAGTTTTAAAGGAAATGGTATCCTCTTTTACCATCAGTGATGCATTTCTTGGGAGAGTCATTGATGCAAGGGGACGCCCTATCGATGGGAAGGGACCCATTGATCATGGAGGCAATGATTCAGAGGATTTAAGCTTGTATCAGCCAACATTAGATCCCCTGTCAAGGCCAATGGTAGAGAATCCACTAGATCTCGGAATTCGAAGCATTAATGGGTTGATTACATTCGGAAAAGGCCAACGGATGGGAATTATGGCGGGATCCGGTGTTGGTAAGTCAGTTCTGATGGGAATGGCAGCCCGTTATACTGTTGCTGACATTAACGTAATCGCTTTGATTGGAGAACGGGGACGAGAGGTCAAAGAATTCATTGAGAGAGATTTGGGTCCGGAAGGATTAAAACGTTCTGTGGTTGTAGTGGCAACCTCTGATACCGCACCTCTTCTAAGGATGAGAGGAGCTTTCTTAGCAACTTCTATTGCAGAATTTTTTAGAGCTAAGAAAAAACATGTACTTTTAATGATGGATTCTTTGACTCGCTTCTGTATGGCTCAAAGAGAAATCGGACTTTCGATGGGGGAGCCACCCGCTCAGAAAGGATACACACCCAGTGTTTTTTCAACGCTACCTAAACTTCTAGAACGAGCAGGTTTGTCTAAAAGTGGGGGAAGCATCACCGGTCTTTATACTGTTTTGGTTGAAGGAGACGATGTGAATGACCCTATTGCGGATTCTGCTAGGGCAATTTTAGACGGTCATATTGTCCTTTCAAGACGTCTTGCCGAAATCAATCACTTTCCTGCCGTTGATGTTCTTCAAAGTGTGAGTCGAGTAATGACTCATGTAGTGAGCCAAGATCATTTGAATGTAAGCCGCAAAATCAGAGAGTGGCTGTCGATTTACGAACAGTCCAGAGACATGATTGAGATCGGAGCTTACGTTCGTGGGACCAATCCTCGCTTAGATCAGGCCATACTAGTTCATGAAAAAATAAAAGAGTTTCTGAGACAAGACGTTCCTCAAAGCTCTAATTTTCAAGAAACCATAGCTCAAATGAAGGCGATATTTGCCTATGCTCAGGCAAATTCTGCCGAAGCCCAACGTCAAGTTCAAGAGCAAGCTCAATTTGAAGCTCAGCAGGCAGCTCAAAGGATCCCTTTTTCCTAGGTAAATCATTCAGGCTTCTTCATCGGGTAGCAGTCATACGAAAATAGAAAAGAATGAAGAAGTTTCAGTTCAAGTTTGAAGCTTTAGAGAAGATACGACAGGCAGAAGAGCGTAAAGCGCTTCAGGCTTTGGGAGAGGCTCAAAAGTTGAGACAGGAAGAAGAAAGAAAAAAACAGAAGATCTTAGAGAGTATCTTTAGTGGACTCTCTCGAAGAGAGGAGCTTGGAAAAGAGCTTACCTCTCCACTTCATTTTCAAATCGAAGAAGAATTTATCATTGGTAACAAGTATCGGCTTCTTCATGCAGATCAGGCAATTTTTAGAGCTCAGAGAAAAGTAAATAAAGCTATGGAGCATTACCTTGAAAAAAGACAAAAGCTCAAAATGATGGAACGCCTGAGATCTAGAGAAAAGAAAAAGTATGATCAAAGAGTTTTGGATTTGGAAAACAAAGAATTAGATGAGCTTTATTTGATGCGAGACCGATTGAGGAGGAAAAGAGATTCATGAGCAAGCCTAATCGTCTACTCTCAGTTCTGCTAGTGTTTTCAGTTTATTCTGTTTGGCTGTTTGAAAGTATAGAAAGTGCACATGGGAAAAAAGAGTGTCTCGTTGATCAGTCTGCTCTCAATGATCTTAATCGTCAAAGGGAAGAATTGAAGATTAAAGCAAAGAATCTAGAATCGAGAGAGAAAGAGCTTGCAGAGAAAGAAAAAGCTTTGAAAGAAGAACTTCGTAAAATTGAAGAAGTTAGAAAAGAAATTGAAGCAGCGCAGTTTGAAGTAAGTAGAAAGAATGAAGCCAAAGTGTCTAAAATGGTAGAAACATTTGAGAAAATGAGTGCAAAGAAAGCCGCCAGAATCATTGCAAAAATTGATGATGATTTAGGAGTTGCAGCGGTGTCTCGAATTTCTACGCCAAAACTTGCAAAGATTCTAGGAGCCATGGATCCACAAACCTCTTCGAGGTTGACTGAGCTTATGGCGCTTGGAAAGTCAAATATAAACAAACCACAAGGAAAAGGAGGAGAAAAAAGAAATGGAATTGATGGGTAGTCGATCATTCAATGTAGATTCCTCTCAGGTCAGGCAACCTGAGTTGAAAGCCCGAAATCAGGGTGAATCTACACGTAAAGATGATCTTGCCTCATCATTTGATATGGAGATGGCTCTTGCGTCTCAGCATCAAGGAATGAAACCTCAAGATGGGATTTCAAATGAACTCAAGGAGCGACTATTTTCTAAACTAGAAAAGAACGCTTCAGGAGAACCCAACTTTGAAGATCTCAAAGAAGGAAATGAAGCCGAGATGCAGAAACTCACAGAGTCTTCATTGGTGAAAGAGACTGATTTTTCTAAGCTTAATGCTAGCGAAAATGATCTCGAACTCACTGATGAACAGACGATTCAAAAAGATGGATTGGCTCAATTGACCATTGATAATCCAAAAGCTGGACCTATTTACTTTTTTCAAGAAAGTGACCCAGAAGAAACGGAACTAAGAGGTGGACTGTCCCAAAAGAACTTGGATGCTAAGGGGTCTTTCGATCCAGAAGCTCCAGTGCATCGGGCTGCCTCTCACGTTTTGAAGGGTGGAGGCCTAGGATTAAGAGAATTTCATTCTCCCGCACAATCCAACTTAAAATCGACTCAGGTAAACGATTCTCTGAAAATCTTGGAGAGTGATTCGCCTGCTAAACAAAACGATGAAATCACAAATCTGTTTCGTCCTTACGGAAGCCAGATTAAAGAAGTGGATTGGTTTAGCAGAAATCATGTTAGTAGTCCTAGATTTTCAAAGAAAAGTGAGAAATTAGACTCTGAAGGTGAGACTTCTCGGAAGGAGAAGCCGCTTTTAGTGTCTGGAGTTGATTTTCTGAATCTTGTGAAAAAATCTCCTAATCATACGTTTGAAGCTCATTCAGGTGATGGACGTTCTGCTCTTACTCAAAACGGCGATCAACTCGTCTCAGGCATGGAAACAAAACCTCAGCGTGGAGTTCAGTCTGAAACTTTTGAATCGTTTGGTCAAGAGTTGGGGCAAGTGCTTGAATCGGACTTAGGTGCGAATGAAAGAATTGCAGCACAGTCCTTTATGAACGCACAGCGACCTAATCTACCTAAGTCGATTGATGTGCCAGGGTACGTAGTGCCTGGAGCAATGTCACAGAATCGATTGAGCTCGGAAGCATTGTTAAACATCAGTCAAGGTGTGAGACAGCTTTCATCTGCAAACGGCGGTGAGGTGAGAATAAGACTCAAACCTGAGAGCTTAGGAGAATTAAGCTTAAGAGTCACCACTTTTGGAAATCGAGTGGGACTAAAAGTGAACGCCTCCGATGATACAGCAAAGCGAATACTTGAAGAAAGTGTAGATTCATTGAAAGAGAAACTTTCTGGACAAAATCTAATCCTTTCAAAAGTAGATGTGAGTGTTGTGTCACCTCAAAAGCAAGCAGGTTCTGAATTTCTATTTGATCAAGGTTCAAACCTAAACTCAGATTGGAATGAAACAGAGTCAAATCAACAGCAAAGTCGGAAAGATGAGCCGTGGAATCAGTTTGAAGATAGGATTTCATATAGCGATTCACCGATTTTAAATGCTCAGTCTTCGCACTCTTTAGCGAAGCCTCGGCAGACCGAAGGTAGGATCAATATCGTAGCTTAGCGAGTTGAAGAATACTTAAGAAAAGGAAAGAAGTAATTTGAAGGAGCAGTTGCTCACTGCTCCTTCAAAAATGGGGTTAAAATTGAAGGAAGTAAGTCAACGACAACAAGATGGAGAAGTTTGGAAACGTATTCAATCAGAATATGGTGCCAAGCCAAAAAAGCAAAGAGAGATCAAAAAGCATTTGGATAAAGATGACTTTATGAAAATCATGATCACTCAAATGCAACATCAAGATCCTACAAATCCAATGGACTCTGACAAACTTGCAGCCGAAATTGCTCAGATCACTTCAGTTGAGCAACTACAAAACGTCAATACGGCTCTCAATAAGATGACTGAGAAGAATAAGCCTCTCGAGCGAATGACGATGACCAATCTCATTGGAAAGACAGTGACTGTTGACGAGAATAGATTCACTCACATTGCAGGACAAAACGAAAATATCCGATTTAGTCTCCCAGAAGACATCACTCAAGGAAAACTTACGTTGTTAAGTGAAAAAGGTGAGAAAGTGCTTGAGAAAGATCTAGGATCGTTGAAGGCAGGGCCAAATAGTATCAATTGGAATGGGAAAAAATCTAATACCACTGAGGCACTAACAGGCACCTATTTAGTTCGAATTGAGGCAGAGAACGACACCGGTGCACCTGTTCATGCGAGTGCTATTTCGAAATCAAGGATTATAGGCGTCAGTTTCGAGGGAGAGGACCCAGTCTTTATTGTGGGCGATGGTCGAAACTCTAAAAGAATTAAGATGGACTCGATCATTACGATTGAGCAAGGAGCTCAACCAATGGTAGTCCCTACGCAAAATCATGGGATGGCACATCCAAAAACAGGAGCCAATCAAAATGGAACTCCACAGCAGTTGGGTTTAATTGACAATGGTGGCGCTATGAGAAAAGCAAAGCAATTTTTTGCTTTTGAAAAAGGAGAAGGTTCTAAGCCGATTGATCTTTCAAACATCGATCCAGAAACTAGAGCACTCCTTGAAAGCGTCAAACCAAAGCCAAGTCAACATAATATAAAAGCAGCGAGTGATACTAAAAAAGCAAAAGCGGTTAGTCCAGGTTTTGCAAACGGTTTAGGTGAGGCGGTACAAAAAGCGATTAAAGGAGTGAGTCAATGAGCGTGAATGGACCTTTTTTATATCCAAATGTTTCTCATCCAAGTCAGGTAAAAGAGATTGGAAGAGATTCCTCTAAAATTTCAAAAAATTACAAAAAGGATGGACCTGCAGAATTTGATCGAGCCTTAGATAAGGCAATCGATCAGTTTAAAAGCAATGGTCCGGATCTGAATCAGGTCAAGAGTCCTTTAAAATTTTCAGGTCATGCAATTGATCGTGTTCGCGATCGAAAAATAGATCTGAATCCAAATTTGGTGCAGAAGCTGGGTGGAGCGGTAGATAAGGCGGCAGCAAAAGGAGTAGAGGATACACTCATCTTAACTTCTGATGCTGCTTTCATTGTGAATGTGAAAAATAGAACAGTGGTAACAGCAATGGAAAGAAACGCATTGGACCAGAATGTTTTTACAAACATTGATGGAGCAGTGGTTGTTTCTTAAGTGATGGCAGGGGGCTGGACCCATGACGGGAGGCCCATTTTGATCTCGATTGATTGAGAGATCAAAAAAGTAGTAATAACCTTCATTAGACGCAAGGAGGCGTCCTGTAATGGGTATTCTATCATCTCTATACACCGGTATTACCGGTTTGAAAGGGCAGGGGGAAGCTCTGTCTATTTATGCGGATAACTTGGCCAACGCCAGTACGAACGGTTTTAAAGTAAGCCGTCCGGAATTTTCTGACGTGGTTGCCAAGTCACTCAAAGGTCTCTTAGGAGGAAATCAGATTGGTCGAGGGACGCGTTTGCAAGCGGTCAATCCGATTTTTTCTCAAGGATCAATCATTCAAACGGAGTCTCCAACGGATATCGCAATCATGGGAGATGGCTTCTTTGTGATTGAAGGACTCGAAGGACGAGCATTCACACGAAGTGGGGCATTTCACTTTGACAAAGATGGCAAGTTGATTAACGCGGATGGCTATCATGTGATGGGTTTTCAGGCAGATAAAAACGGGAGAGTGACCTCTAAAATGGGAACAATCTCGGTTGATCGAACTGTGATCGATGCGAAGAAAACTGAGAATGTTGATCTATTCATGAACCTCAACTTAAAAGCAGATAAAATGCTGCAATTTAACCCTGAATCTCCAGACGAAACATCGCATTTTGCGACCGGTGTGACTGTCTATGACTCGGCGGGAACGGCACACGTTGTCACTCTTTACTTCAATAAAATGGAAGATAATCAGTGGCAATGGAGAGCTATGGTCCCAGGTCAGGAAGTTGTTGGAGGTGAAGAGGGAAAGATGTCTCAGCAAGCCACAGGAACACTGACGTTTGACACGGATGGCGGTCTTTTATCCCAAACGATTGAAGAATCTTCCTTCAACTTTCGAGGCGGAGCTCAGCCAGATCATTTCATCAAATTTAACTTTGGAAAAGACAAAGAAAATGGTGGAGATGGTTTGGAAGTGACTCACTTTGGAACGGATTCAGAAGCTTATAAAACGATCCAAGACGGATTTACTGCGGGTACCCTAAAAGGTCTGACATTTAACGACGACGGAACTTTGACGGCAGTCTACAGTAATGGTGAGAACTTAAATCTTGCACAGGTCGT
>CAYLWK010000412.1:0-3665 GCA_964387255.1 uncultured Oligoflexia bacterium | reverse complement strand
TCAGAAAAAGTCGTCGATTCACTTAGACCGTGGATTTGACTATTGGCTATTATTCACCGTCATGGGAATTTTGATTTTCGGACTGATTATGGTCTACAGTTCTTCTTTTATTTTCGCTCATGAGCGTGCTGGTGACGGTTTTATCTTCATCAAGCGTCAAATTGCATACGCCCTTGTGGGTATTGGTTTGATGATTTTAGTGAGCAGACTTCATTATGGCGCTTGGATCAAGCTCGCTTACCCATTAAGCCTGTTTTCAATTTTTATCTTAGCGCTTGTATTGATTCCAGGCTTGGGAAGTAAAGTAGGAGGAGCGCAACGCTGGCTTTCATTTTTTGGCTTCCGTTTTCAACCTGGAGAGATCGTCAAGTTATTGTTGATTGTGTTTTCAGCATCACAGCTCTATCGAAAGCAGTCGAAACTTAGTTTTTTTTCAGCAGGTGTCTTTGCTCAGTTATTTATCCCAATGGTTTGCTTTGGACTCCTTTTGGCTCAACCCGACTTCGGTACCACTGCTATTGTAGGTTTTATTATTTTTTTATTGATGTTTTTGGCAGGCGTCCACTGGAAATATCTCATTGCTTTGATGGGGCTAGGGTCTTTAGGCTTAGTTACGCTTCTCCTTTCAGCTCCTTATCGATTGAATCGTTTATTAGCTTTTTTAGATCCTTGGAAAGATCCCATGGGACGTGGATTTCAGGTGATTCAGAGTTTCTTAGGATTTAATAATGGTGAGATTGTGGGGGTTGGTTTAGGCAATGGGAAAGAAAAGCTTTTCTTTCTCCCAGAAGCGCACAACGACTTTATTTTCTCAGTCATTGGAGAAGAGCTTGGGTTTGTTGGGGTTTTAGCATTGACAGCTGTTTTTACTTTTTTAATGATTCGAGGCTTTCAAATCTCTTGGCAGGTTTTGAAAGAAAAGGAAGACTACTTTGGGTTTTACCTAGGAGTCGGCTTGACACTTTATCTGTGTTTGCAGGCCTTTTTTAACATGGCAGTTTCGCTAGGGTTATTACCAACGAAGGGAATGACATTACCTTTTGTGTCCTATGGCGGTACCGCCTTAGTGATGAATCTTTTTTCAGTGGGAATTTTACTTTCAATATCAAGGCACACTCGATTAGCAACACGAAGTTTAAGATGAAAAGAAAATTAATGATAGCAGGTGGAGGAACTGGTGGACACGTCTTAGCTGGAGTGGCAATTGCACAGGCTTGGAATAAACGATTTGGTCTGGATGGGACCATTGTCTATGTCGGAGCTCGTGGCAGAATTGAAGAGAGAATTGTCCCCCAACATCAAATTAAGCTTTATTTACTCTCTCTAGGGTCGCTTAATCGAGTCAGTTTTCTGAGAAAGATTTTAACTGTTCTTCAACTTCCGTGGGCATTGATTAAAAGTTTATTCCTCATCGTAAAAGAAAAGCCTGATGCAGTGATTGGTGTTGGGGGGTATGCTTCAGGACCTGTGCTTTTAATGGCATCGTTTCTTTCAAAGTTTTTTTCAATTCAGACCGCAGTATTGGAGCAAAATTCTGTCCCGGGACTAACGAATCGGATTTTGGGGAGGTTTGTTGAAAAGATTTTTTGTGCATTTACAGATCACCAAAGGCTTCTTCCTGCCAAAAAGATAGAGGTTACGGGCAATCCTATTCGCATGGAACTAACCTCATTGGGACCAGCCCCAATTGATCCCTTTCAACTATTTATATTTGGTGGAAGTCAGGGTGCGAGGGGTCTGAATACCTTAGTGATTGAAACCATGCCGTTAGTTCAAAAAAAGTTTCCTAATGTGAAAATTATTCACCAGACCGGTGTGCTTGACTACCTTAGAGTAAAACGAGCCTACGAGGATACGAATGTCAAAGCTAAAGTAGTTGAATTTATTGATAATATGAAGGAAGTCTACCAAGACTCTACTCTATTAATTTGTAGGGCCGGTTCATCCACCTTGGCTGAGATTGCAGCGATTCAGCGAGCAGCGATCTTGGTTCCGTTGCCTACAGCGAGTGATGGTCATCAACTTAAAAATGCAGAGGCCCTAGTGAGTCAAGGGGCTGCGGTCTTGGCAGAACAGACAAAGACCTCCCCGGAACAACTTGCGAAAAAGATTTTTGACCTAATAGAGCATCCTCAAAAGCTTCATGAAATTGAGAAAAAAGCACATACTTTGCATCGACCCCATGCAGCAAGCGATATTGTAAAACAATTTGAATTTTAGCAAAAATATTGCAACATTAGCCTGGTTTCAACTGCAGTCATCTATGGAGAGTATGAGTGAAAAGTCAGTCAAGTTCCGGCGAAGGAGCCGTGGATTTAAAGCGTTTCTTCGGACTGAAGCCTAAGATTCCGGGAAGAATCCATTTCGTGGGAATCGGTGGCATCGGAATGTGTGGAATTGCCGAGGTATTTCATAATCAGGGATACTGGGTCAGTGGCTCTGATCTAAAAGAAAGTGAACAGACTCGTCATCTAGAGTCTGTTGGTATTGAACTTTTCTTGGGTCACGAAGAATCTCATGTCGAGGGGGCTCAAGTAGTTGTCGTTTCTACAGCTGTAAATTCATCAACCAATGTTGAAGTGACGAGGGCAAAAGAGCTTCGAATTCCTGTGATTCCAAGAGCTGAAATGTTAGGTGAGTTGATGCGAGGAAGGCTTGGGATTTCTGTTGCAGGAACTCACGGTAAAACGACTACAACTTCCATGTTAGGATCCATTTTTACTCAAGCGGGCTTCGACCCTACCGTTGTCGTAGGAGGAAAGGTCAATAGTTTGGGTTCTACCGCAAAATTAGGAATGGGTGCCTACGTAGTTGCAGAAGCAGACGAAAGCGATGGTTCATTTTTGCAGTTACCCGCTACATTTGGAGTCATTACTAATATAGATCAAGACCACTTAGATTATTATGGAAGTGTTGAAAAGCTTGACTTAGCTTTCAATCAGTTTGTATCAAAAATTCCTTTTTATGGCTTTGTCGCTGTGTGTGGCGATGATTTAGGTGTTCGTCGAAGTTTAAAGCGTTGGTCTAAACCGATTGTGACTTATGGATTTGATTCCAAGTGGGATTATCATGCCAAAGATGTTGTTATTGAGGATGGTGCTACTTATTTCGAGGTCTTTAAAAGAGACTCTAAAGTGGGAAAGACTAGTTCATTAGGTAAATTCTCACTAAAGCTCCCAGGTCATCATAATGTTTTAAATTCCCTTGCAACTATTGCTCTAGCAGATCGAATTGGATTACCCGTTGATGAAGTGAAGCAGGCATTGAAAGAATTTTCAGGAGTTGGTAGACGTTTTGAAGTGAAGTGGCAAGATTCAGCAACTAAAAGAATGCTTGTCGATGACTATGGGCACCATCCTACAGAGATTGAGGCTACATTAAAAGCAGCTAGAGAGCTTTGGAAACAAGGACGAGTCAAGGTTGTTTTTCAACCGCATCGTTTCACTCGAACCCTTCATTCTTTGAATGGATTTAAACATGCTTTTAAAGATGCTGACCAAATTTTTATTACTGAAATTTATTCAGCCGGTGAGTCACCGATTGATGGTGTTAATGGCAAATCACTTGCTTCTCAGGTGGCATCGACGCTTCGTGAGGATCAAGAAGTAAAATTTGCCCCAACGTTTGATCACTTGAAAATAGACTTATTAACTAATTTTGAGAGC
>CAYLWK010000411.1:0-2740 GCA_964387255.1 uncultured Oligoflexia bacterium | reverse complement strand
AATTGGCATGTCGTTGGTTGTCTTGATGGTAGGACAAGAAAGATTAGTCCCAGCACTCATTCCAATATAAGGAATGCCGTTTCTGACAGCCCCTTGGATTGGTTCAAGCAGTTTTTTTTCCAGGATCGTATTGAGTAGTCGAAAAGAATTTCCACCGCCTACAAAAATAGCTTCCGCAGATTCAATGGCCTTGATGGGATCAGAATGCGAGTGAATGCCTGAAAATTGCGCATCTCCATTAAAATCATATTTTCTTATTTTCTCACAATCATCATCATAATCAGCCAAAGCATAAGGAATAAAAACAAAAGACTTGATGTCTCCTAAAAAATCGTTGAGAGCAGTTTTCCAGCGAGATCGACGTTCTTCTGTGCTAAATCCACCACTGCCAAGTAAGAGTCTCATTCTAATGGTTACCTCCTTCGCTTTCATCCTAAGTCGTTTGGATTATAGACTGGTTTATTTCTTTTTTCTATTGATCGGCATCTCAATTCTCCATGCCTTGAAAAGAGAGTCAAGAGTTGAATGTGCGGAATAGAGGTCTTGGTTTCCTGATTTTACGAAGGCCTTTGATTGAGCATGCTTCATAAAGTCTATGACTCCATTGAAAAAACCATTGTGATTTAGAAGGGCAATCGGTTTTTGAATGAGATTAAGTTGATTCCAAGTCAAAACTTCAAAGAACTCATCGAGTGTTCCGAATCCTCCGGGGAGAGCAATGAAAGCATCGGAGTGATTGATCATCATGACTTTTCTTTCCATTAGAGTGTCAATGATTCTAAGATCGGTGATTCCCTCGTGGGCGAGTTCTTTTTCTTTTAGGACTCGGGGCAAGATACCTAAAACCTCTCCGGATTGAGACAAAGCTCCATCCGCTACCGCACCCATGCATCCTACTTTGGCTCCGCCATAGACAAGTTTTAAATTTGCTTTGGCAATGACTTCGCCAGTTTTTTTGGCAAGTTCAACAAAGTCGGCTTCAGAACCGGGAGAGGAGCCACAAAACACACAGATACTTTTAATTTGATGGATCATTTTAGTTTTCCTTTTTGAAAGAGTGGAGTTTTTTTTCTTGAAGTTTAGTTGCTCACTTCATTATTGAATTTCAGTCACTGCTTCAGCTTTAGGCCATTCGGTGACACAAGCCTCCTCAGTAGGGCTTTCTCCAATCAAGTAAGGTTGGATGGTCACCCATTCGGGAGGACAATCGTCAGTCGCTAAAAGCCCAGTGGGTCGATTGATTCTGATTTCTTCTAAAAATTCACTTTCTTTAAGCGGCGTTTCATCTAAAAGTTCTTGGGCCTTTTTCATGTAGTCAATCCAAATAGGAAGTGCGCTTCCTGAGCCTGTGAGTCTGACACTTGCTTTTCCTTTTTCAATTCCAACCCAGACAACGGTTGTCAGAGTGCCAGTAAACCCGGCAAACCACGCGTCTCTGTGATCGTTGGTTGTGCCGGTTTTTCCCGCAGCAATTTGATTGAAGCCATAATTCTTAGCCATTCTTGCAGTACCCTCGGTAAAGACTCCTTTTAAAAGATGCGTGAGAAGATCCATGTACCTTGGGTCAAAAACTTCTTGGGGATGGTAGATAAATTCGGCAAACAGAGTGTCATCGTTTTTGGTGATTGCACGAATGGTGGTGAGTTCATCTTGAATCCCACGATTAGCAATAGTGGCATAAACTTTCAGAAGTTCAACGGGAGAGAGCTCTACTACCCCCAGTGCAAGTGAAGGTACTTTGGGGAGTTTCGATCGAATGCCAAGTTGTTGAGCGGTATCGATCACTCGCTGAATTCCCACACGACTTCCTATTTTAGCGGCAGGGATGTTAATCGAATGAATCAAAGCTTCTCTCATGCTAATCCAACCTCGATATTCTTTTTCATAATTGTCAGGAGACCAGCTTTGTTTGCCTCTGTCATAGTTTAAAGTCCAAGGTTCATCTGCGACGGGATAGCCTGGTCCATAAACGACACCTTTTTGATCAAATCCTTTTTGGATAGCTGCGAGATAAACGAGGGGTTTGAAGGTAGAACCTACCTGTCGTTTCATGTTCAGAATTCGGTTAAAAGTTGACCTTCGGTAGTTTCTTCCTCCAATGAGGGTACGGATGTAGCCCGTCTTGTGGTCTACGCTTGCCAACGCTCCTTCTAGATGTCCTGCCGTCATCACTCCAAATCGCTTTTCAATTTTTGTAATCCTATCATCGACGATGTTTTGAGCATGACGATTAAGAATCGGATCTAAGGTCGTGTAAATTTTCAGTCCTGCTTTTGGAATTTCAGCTTCATTGATTTCATTTTTAAGTTTTTCAATGACTTGGGCTTTGACATAGTCGGTAAAATACGGAGCTTTATTTGCATAGCGTGGAGGAGGTACTAAACGAATTGGCTGTTCTTTTGCCAGCTGTGCTTCTTCTGGGGCAATGTGCTTATTTTCAACCATCTTATCTAAAATAAAACGTTGTCTTTCAATTGCTCGATCAAAATGTTGATAGGGTGAATAATAGCCTGGTCCCCGAATAAGACCCGAGAGCAATGCGATTTCACCAATATTGAGTTCATCCAACGTTTTACCAAAAAAATATTTAGCACCTTCGGCGACACCGTGAATTTCTAGATTTCCAATTTGACCGAGGTAAACTTCATTCAGGTAGCGTTCCAGAATTTGTTCTTTATCGAACTTGAGTTCTAAAAGGAGTGATAGAAAAATTTCATTCACTTTCTTAAAAATATTTTTA
>CAYLWK010000410.1:0-3098 GCA_964387255.1 uncultured Oligoflexia bacterium | reverse complement strand
GCCTCTGTATACGTGCAACCTTCGTTACGAAGTGCCCACTTGATCCATCGCCTGAGAAAAAAGGCTCGAATTTATCGCAAAGATGCCACATATATAAGGAGGTGGGGTAAGCCTAAGCGTCTAGTCTTGTGCTGGAGAGATTTATTTTAAGGCCGTCACTGTGTCCACGGCGACACAGGGTAAGAGTCATGCCCAGGTCCACTCGTGAGTTTCAAGTTTGGATTGAAAAAGCTAGAGATTGGATTTCCAAAGTAAAGACTTGATGCTATGCTGAGGCATTATGGAAATCAATTTAGTCGAGATTTGGCTGAGGAAAGACACTAAACGTTGGGTTGCGGGTATCCTAAGTGGGGTATTTGCTGGGCTAGTTGCCATGGTCTTTGCGATGGTTTTAAGTATTCTAGCAGGCAAAGAGCTTTGGTTTCCAATTAAGTATTCAGCACTCCCTCTTCTTGGCAATGAGGCATTAGAGATCGGTTTAAACATTGGATCAATTGCGACAGGTTTAATTTTGCACGAGGTGCTCTGTGCTGTGATTGGGGTGATCTATGCTCATTTCACAGGCACCAATCAATCCGGACCGCTTTTGGGTGTGGGTCTTTCTTTCGGAGCGTTTACTTGGATTTTCATCAATAATCTTTTTTGGCCATCGTTCCGACCGATCTTGATTGCAGATGTCTCTGCGGGGGCTGCTTTTTTTGTGTGCCTAGTTTTTGGAATCGCACTGAGTTCGGTTTCCTATTTTGATCGTCTGGTAAGAAATTAAGTTATTTTTTTAGGCATTGGTCTCAGTAGAGTTCATTTTGAGCTTCGAGCTCTTCTTTTGCTTCCTGGAACTCTTCGTGCATTTTTTTGATTTGCTCTTCTTGTTTCATTCGGAGATTCTCAATTCGTTTTCGTTCGCGTTTTTCAATTGCTTCAAACTCTTTTTCGTAACTTTGTTTTTCCTGCTCTATTTCTTTTTGATGAATTCTTGCTTGCTCCTCAAGACGCTCGTCATACTCTTTTGCACGTTTTGAAAATTCTACTTCAAACGCCTCTTCGAGCGTTTCTTGTTGTTTCTCATTTTGCTCTGAGAGTCGTTCGATTTCTTGCTTGTGCTGTTTATTGAGCTCTTGAATGCGATGTTCTTGTTCGACTCGTTGTCTACGAAGTGTGTCCTGCATTCTCTCGGCGTCACGAAATGATTTCGCAACAAGCTCAGCTGTTTTTGAGGCCATAATTACATCTAAGATTTTATCATGCCCATGAATGAGATTTGATTGGGAAAAATTTTCCGCTTTTTGACACGTGTGATTCAATCATACCAAAATAGAAATTAAATGGTCACTTTTTTGACCGAGGTTTTCTCGCTTTTCTAATCAACCGTGTGGTGCTTTTGCCGCGGATAAAACGAATCGATTTTACTTTTCCCCCATTTTTTAAAACCACATCTGAGCCTATCATTTGACTCGGACTCCAGTCTCCGCCTTTTACCAAGACATCAGGAAGAAGTGATTGAATAAGCTTAAGTGGGGTGTCTTCACCAAACGAAGTGACATAGTCCACTGATGCCAGAGCAGCGATCACTGTCATACGATCTTTCAGAGAATTGAGAGGACGCTCTTTTCCTTTCAGTCTTCGGACAGAAGCATCAGTGTTTAATGCGACCACTAAAATATCACCAAGACTTCGAGCTTTTTCTAAATAAGTGACATGTCCTGGATGAAGCAAGTCAAAACAGCCGTTGGTGAAAACAATTTTAGGATAGCCCTTTTTTCCAGAGGACTTTGATTTTCGTAGTTTTAAGATGGTTTTCTTTAAAGCAAGGGGTGACTTTAGTTTTGATTGAATAGTCATGAAAGAAATTCTTGGGGTTGTGTTTCTACAATAATGTCATGCCAGCAGCGTCGATCAGAATCAAAAAGTGCCCATAAAATGCCCAACCCAAAA
Source organism: uncultured Oligoflexia bacterium (assembly GCA_964387255.1). Lineage (GTDB taxonomy): Bacteria > Bdellovibrionota > UBA1018 > UBA1018 > CAUJDS01 > CAYLWK01. The sequence continues at coordinate 1,166 of CAYLWK010000410.1, read as the reverse complement.
AAACCAAAGCTTACAATAAAGAAAAAAGCTCTTAAAAATAATGCTGAGTTACTTCCTGTGATGGCTAAGTTGAAGAATCGTTTTCCTAAACTGGTTCCAAATGCAATTTCTTGAGCTAAAACCATAATCCAACTAAAGCCAATGAGAAAGAGTCCACCTGTAAGAATAAACTCTCGTATGAATGAAAATGAAAGCGGCACTTCGAGTTGCTGAAGCACTAGAATGAATGCGATACCACATAAGGTAATATTCATCACTGAGTCAATTAAGTAGGCAAAAAAACGTTTCAGAGAATAATTTAAACCGTAGGAGGCACGAAGTTTTGGAAGTCCTACAGGCTTTTCCGACGAGGTGAATTTTAAAACTCGAGGGTTAGGTAGCGCATTGCTAGGTGAGGCATGAAGGATCGAAGGCTTCCCAGAAATTTTTTGAGTAGAATTATTTTTTGGAGCTGCGGGAGATTGAGGTTGATAGATTGGCATTGGGGTGGTTCGCTGATCGAGCATCATTGAAAAATCAGGTCTTCCAGCAGCCGTAGCCCCCGTTGCGGGATGTGAGATTCCAAAATTGAACTCAGAAAAAGTCTTCTTTACAGAAGGTCCAGAAGCTGAATTTTTAATTTGGTTGGATGATTTTTTTTTAGGTTCCTCAGCTAAATGATGAAATCCTAACCCTCGATTAATAGGTTTGAATTCTAATTTCTCTTTCTCCATAACGCGTAACCCCAACCTCTCCTTATTTACTCATATCTGATCTAAAAAATCCAGATACAAGACTGATGGCATAAAGAGATGCCGTTTCAGCACGAGTGACTACAGGACCTAAAGAAACACTTTGGTGTGGGAGTGATGATGATGAGGTGATCAGTTCAATTTCACTTGGATCAAACCCACCTTCTGGACCCACTAGAATCCGAAAATGGCTCCACGGGCAAGGCTTCTTTGAAAGAGCTGAGTAGATCCATGTCATGAGGTGATGAGATCGCTCAGGCGCCAAGGTCTCATTACAAAACAGTCGAATCTCATTAGGCGCGGGTGCTGGAGCTTGGATGACTTCACTCAAACGTCTTGGAGGATTGATTTTCATGCCGTTGAGCCTACCGCATTGCTTCAATGATTGATTTGAGATCTTTGTCCACCGCTCAAGGAGTTTTTTTTCTTTTTCTT